>SCTA01000037.1 GCA_004322275.1 bacterium | reverse complement strand
TTTGCCGCTCATCAATCGCAAAACCTCGACGTAGAACAACTACGCCTGCGGTTTTACTCAATCTTCGCGACAAAATCGCTCTCAAAATCCGGCGCGATTTCCGAAAGGCCTATTTACGGATAAGCCCTGAATCACTTTTTCGCGGCGGCGGGGTTCTCTATGAAGGGCTGCCCGGCTTTGACTATCATCTTGCCCCGATGGACCTTGACCACCATTTTGTCCCCCTCGCACTCCCACCGCTTGTCCTTGCTGGAGCCGCGAAAGTCCAGGGTGATGGTGCGCGATCTGGCCGCGTCGCGGCTGACCGAAGTCTGGCCGGAAAAGAATTCGTAGGTGACGGAGGAACGGAAATCCGAAACATTTATGAACCTGCCGATAGCCTCTATGCCGGGAGCCATCGCAAACTCAGCCGTCTCGCCCTCCGAGACGGTTTTTTCGTCCATCGGCTCAAGCTCCCCGGTGAGGCTGCCCGCGCCGGTGAAAACCCGGACGGCGACCCCGTCGGCTTCCCCCGCCGAGTAGACCATGACAGCGGGCACGCCGCTTTTCAGGACTTCTTTTTCCGCCAGCGCCGTCTTGTCTTTTACCGGTATGGCGAGCACCACTCCTCCGCGGTTTCCGCCGTCGAAGGTAAGTTTCAGCGCCTGCCCCTGCACGAGCCCGGCGCGGAATACCTCCCCGGCGAAAACCTCGCGCTTGAAGGGCGGGACGAGAAGCGGCGCACCGGAAGATTCCAGCGCCCACTCGTCCAGAGCCCAGAGGCGGGGAGTTGCCAAAAGGATCATTGCCAGAAAAAGAAAGCTTGCGACCCCTCTTTTGCCCAATTGCGCTCTCCTCCAATGAAATAAAAATTCAACCGCCGATTGTCGGTTATTCGGGATGGATTGGCAAGAGGCGATAATTAAATTCTTTTTTGAGCAGCCGCACCTTTCCTCCCGCGCAGATGCAGAAAAACGTCACGAGCCCAACTAGTCGGTGAAAATAAACGCAAAACCACCAGATTTTGTGTCTTGTCAAATTTTAGTTTACGTATATAAACTAAAATAGAAAAAACGCTTATAGCGGGTGACTAATTTTGACAGTAAAAACCACGGGTGTGAAAAACGGTAAAGAAGAGGGCTTTGCGCGCCCTCAAAAAGGGGTTGCGGGAAGCTTCGGAGCCGGGGAGGTCCAGAGGTTTACGGGAATCAGCCGTATAACTCTGCACGTCTGGGACAAAAGCGGTTTTTTGCGGCCCGCCCTTTCGCGTGGAGGCAAGGGCACGGGTAACCGCAGGAAGTATTCCTTCGCCGACATCGTCGCCCTCCGGGTGATAAAAAAACTCCGTCTGGAGGGGGTTTCTCTCCGGGCGCTCAGGAAAGTCGCGAAATACCTCCGGGAGCGGGAGGGGCTCGAAAATCCCTTCGCCCAGAGGGTTCTCGCCGTAAGCGGCCCGGACGTGGTTATGGTCAGCCCGGAAGAGGTCGTTTCAGTGCTTAAAAGGCCCGGGCAGCACTACCTGCTTTTGAAGCTCGATATTGAGGACGAGGCCAGAAGGCTTACGGAAGAAATTAAAAGCTCCGCAGCCTGAGGAAGATTTTCCGGAGGTTTCAAATGGAAGAAAAAGCCAGGGAAGGCAATAGAGAACCGAGGCTTTACGAGTCTCACCCGATGCTGGTGCGGCGCGAGAGCGACGGTCTCGAAGGGCTCGTCAAAACAGGCGATATAAGCACCGGCGGCTGCACCTTCGAGAGCCTGCAGCCGCTTGAAGGAAAAACGCGGCTGGAAATATTGCTGAACCTCGACGGCAGGGTTCTGAAGATACGGGGCGAGGTCGTCCGCAGCGAAACGAACGAGGAGAGGGGCTACACGGTGGCCGTGCGCTTCATCGGCATGGAAGCGCGCACACGTAAGATGCTCGCCTCCCTGATGGAACTGGAAGGGCTCATTAAAAAGGTTCACCCGGAAAGGGGGTGCAAGGCGGCCGCGTAAAGACGCTCGTCTGACTCCCGGTTTGTATTCCCGGCTCTGTTCGGGGGCGGGTGACGGAAGCGCCGTCGCCCGCCGGTATTTCGCCCCGCCAAAATCCCTCAGTCGTTCGGTCCCGTCCTGGCGAGATAGCCATATAATGCCCAGAAAGTCCCCAGAGTAAGTATCAGCGCCCCGAGAAGGACAAGCTGGATGCCGGGGTCGCGGTGGACGCTGAAGACAGCCTCCTCGGTCTCCGAAATCCCTTCCAGAGTGAGGTTGTCGTCGCCGAACTTCGCGGTGCGAAGCGAAGGCGCAAGTCCCAGATAGCCGGTCATGAAGCTTTTATCCCCTTCGCCTGAGAGGGTCAGAAAGACTCCGGGGCCCACCCATTTCCCCCAGCGTCCCCCTTCCTGCAAAAAGCCCCGTATCGAAAGATAAAGTCCGTCGCGGATCTTCGCCTTCATTCCCTGTCCGAGTTCTAACTGCCCGCCTCCCTCCACCGAGACCTTTACCCTCGCGCCGGTGGAGTTCCCATTGGGGTAAACTACGGTCGAGCCGTTTATCAGGGGGTGGTTCAGCCTCGCCGTCCCCTCTTTCAGCACAGCGCCGTTCGCATCCATGAGGGTGAGGGCGCTGGCGGTGTCGAGGTCGTTGCCCCGCTGATCGCGGGTGACGGAGATGTCGTTCACCTTGAGACGCAGGCCGAGGGCGGCGATTTCGGTCTCCATCCCTTCCCCCAGCGAGATGTTCTGGACCCTCGTCCCCCAGCCGCTCCCCAGCACGTATCCCGCGAAGACCAGCAGAAAGCCGAGGTGGACGAGCACCTCGCCCATCCCCCTGTACCTCTTCCTCCGGCGGAAAAACCAGTTGGCGGTGCAGAGAAGTAGGCTGAGGACCATGAGCCAGGTAAGCCCGGCCAGAATATAGACCCAGAGAGAACCCGGCCAGAGCTGGGGGGCGCTCTCCCTCAGCCACTGGCTGAAGGGAACCGAATCCATCTTCATCCAGAACTGCGGGTCCGCCTTGAAGGCCCGAAGCGACCCCAGACCGAGATCGAGGCACCAGGCGATGGAGATAAAGACGAAAGCGGTGGGGCTGACGAGAAGATCCCACAAAAAGAGCGCTCCGCGCGCGGCGGGGTTTTTTTCAGAGAATTGATCTGCCATCACTGCACCGTCTTACTTGAGGGGATGGGAGGCTTCGTCGAAAATGAGACTCAGCCCGAGAAAGGTGAAGAGAGTAAGGGCGAAGCCCGCTATGGCGAGAAGGTCCAGGGGCCTCCCCTGCCACCCCGGCTTGTTTCGCACGTGAAGGACTCCGGAGTAGTAGAACCACAGTATCGTCGACCAGAGCCCCTTCAGCCTCCAGGTGAAATAGCTCCCCCACGCCAGATAGGCCCAGAGACTCCCGGCGATCATGCACCAGGAAAAGAGGATGTAGCCTAGGTAGAGGCATTCGTCGAGCATCCGGCGCTCCATCCCGTGTTCCGAGGCGGAGAGGCTGGCGATGCGGTAGACGGAGACAATCGCAGCGACCCCGAAAAGCCCGTAAGCGGCGAAGGAGGTGGCCACGTGGAGGAAAAAGAGCGGGGTGTCGAGCGCCGGGGTGAGGGGAGCCAGCGCCATCTGCCCCGCGCCGCCCTTCCAGAGGGCGATCAGGGCCAGCAGCGCGGAGGCCGGAAGAAGCGGTTTCCCCCCGTAGCGAAAGAGGAAGTAAACGGTGATTCCCATAACGAAGATGGAGAGAAAGTGAAGGGTCGAAAAGAGCCCCGTCACCGGCAGAAACCCCGCTACGAACCAGCGCACCGCCAAGAGGAGCACCTGCGCGAAGAGGCCCGCCAGGGCCGCTCCTGTCGCCAGCCGGTCGATGATCTTAACCTTTACCCGTAAGTTTACGAGGGCGAAGGTGAAGGCGGCTGTGTAGAGGGCCATCGCCGCGTAATGAGTTAAGAGAGTGAAGTTGTCCATCAAGAGTTACCGCCTGAAAAAGATTGTCAACAAGTCTGGAAAATCAAAAGAGCGACCCCTGCGCGGGGGGCTTTCCGGCATTAGCGGCCCCGGAACCCGCAAACGCCACGGGCGCGGGCTTTTTCGCCCCGGCCAGCAGCGACGCGAACTCCTCCTCTGAGAGTATCGGTACTCCCAGTTCCCGGGCAGCCTTCGCCTTGGAGCCGGGGTCTTCTCCGACCACCACGTAGGAGGTCTTCGAGGAGACCGAAGAGGATACCTTTGCCCCCAGCCTTTTCAGGCTCTCCTTCGCCTCCTCGCGGGTCATCCTTGCGAGGGAGCCGGTCAGCACGAAGGTCATTCCCGCCAGGGGCGAGGCTTCGCCGCCGTAGGAGAGGGGGGCGGGGTTCACCCCGAGAGACTGCATCTTGCGGATAGAGGCTACGTTCTTTTCGTCGGAGAAGAACTCGACTATCGAGGAGGCCACCTCCGGGCCGATCTCCTCTATGTCGAGAAGGCTTTCCTTCGTAGCGCCTATAATGGCTTCGAGAGTCCCGAGGCGGGTTGCGAGGGCGTGGGCGGTGGCCTCGCCGACGTGGCGGATGCCCAGCGCGTTCAAAAAGCGCGCGAGGTCGCGCCCCTTGGCCTCCTCGATGGCGTTTACGAGGTTCTCCGCGCTCTTTTGCCCCATTCTTTCGAGGGAGGCGAGAGTCTCTTTGTCGAGCTTGAAGATGTCCGCCACGTCGCGGACGATCTTTTGCTCCACGAGCTGCTCGATCAGCTTTACCCCGAAGCCGTCGATGTCCATAGCCCTGCGCGAGACGAAATTGCGCAGCCGCCCCTTTATCTGCGCCGGGCAGTCCAGCCCCTCGCAGCGGTAGACAACCTCGCCCTCGGGCCTCACCACGTGGGAGCCGCATTCGGGGCAGGCTTTCGGCATCACGAAGGGGCGCTCGGAGCCGTCGCGCTTTTCGGTGAGCGGGCGGACTACCTCGGGAATCACGTCTCCCGCGCGCTGGAGGACGACGGTGTCTCCTATCAGCACCCCCTTGCGCTCGATCTCGTCCATGTTGTGAAGGGTCGCGCGGCTGACCACCACCCCGCCGACCTGCACCGGCATAAGGTGCGCGACGGGGGTTATCGCCCCGGTCCTTCCCACGCTGGGGACTATGTCGAGTATGCGGGTCACCGCCTGCACGGGCTTGAACTTGTAGGCTATAGCCCAGCGGGGGGAGCGGGACTTCTCGCCGAGGCGGGTTTGCAGCGCGAGGTCGTTGACCTTTATTACGCAGCCGTCAATCTCGAAGGGGAGTTTTTCGCGCAGCCTTTCGATGCTGTTACAGAATTCCGCCACTGCCTCTATGCCTTTGACGGTCTTGCGGTTCTCGCTTATCCTGAACCCCCAGGAGGAGATGATATCCATCGCCTCCTCCTGCGTGGAAGGGGTCTCCCCTTCGAGGCGGCCGATACCGTAGGCGAAGAAAGAGAGCTTACGCTCGGCGGTGATCTTGCTGTCGAGCTGGCGCACCGAACCGGCGGCGGCGTTGCGGGGGTTGGCGAAGGGGGGAAGGCCCCGGTCTTCCTGCATGGCGTTGAGGCTCCGAAAATCCTCCGTGAGCATCACCACCTCTCCCCGCACGTCCACGAGAGGCGGAGGGTTTCCGCTGAGTCTGAGCGGTATCGAGCGCACGGTGCGGAGGTTCGCCGTGACCTCCTCGCCGGTGACGCCGTCGCCGCGCGTCGAGCCCCGGACGAAAGTCGCGCCCTCGTAGGTCAGCTCGACCGCGAGTCCGTCGAACTTCGGCTCGCAGGAGTAGACCAGATCCTCCTCCATGCCGAGGAATTTCTTGATCCTCTGGTCGAAATCGGCGAGTTCCTCCAGCGACATCGCGTTTTCCAGGCCGAGCATGGGCGAGGGGTGGAGTGCCTGCACAAATTCGGCCAGGGGGGGCGCGCCTACGCGCAGGGTGGGTGAATCGGGAGTGCGCAGAGAGGGATATTTCTCTTCGAGGCGCTGGAGTTCGAGGAAGAGCTCGTCGAACCGGGCGTCGGAGATCTCCGGTGCGTCGAGGACGTGATAGAGGTAATTGTGGCGGTTTATCTCCGCTTTGAGAGCTTCTGCGCGCAGGAGTGTCTCTTCGGTAGGCCCGGACACAATTCACCTCTGACGTTACGGATAATTGGAGAGTATCGGGGAGTAGTATAGCTTAATGGATATTTTTTGAGATAATTTTTGAGATGGCGTCGCGGGCGTACAGGCCGAAATCGAAGAAAGCGACCCCGGTCTCCACCATGCCCTCCGAGCCCGCTTCTTCCTGGACGTAGGCGACGCGCCCGGAGGCCCTCACGAGGCCGTAACCGGTTTCGAGAAGCATGTATACGAGGGAGTTTTTGCCGAACTTTCGCCTGCCGGTGAAGCAAAGGCCGCCGTAGCTCAGATCGCGCACCTTTCCGGCCACGAGGGGAGCGTTCTCCTCGGCGGTTTCGCGGATCCACACGTTGGCCTTCACCTTTGCGCGGCGCGGTTCACGTCTTTTTTCACTGCTTCGTTCCATTTAAAAACTCCCAAGCGGTTACGGCGGGTTTATATAATCCGATTGCCGGTCAACGCAACCACTTTCTTGAGGCGGCAGCATTTTTTTCTGTGGCGCAAGGGCCGCCTTTTGATAGGCTCTCGTTAAAGAGAGGTCAGCATGGGAAAGGTGGTGCATTTCAGATTGTCCGGCGGGTTCTCCCTGAAGGGGATAGCCGAAGGTCTGTCGGCCCTCGGCGGGTCGCCGGTTAGCGGGGGTAATTCGCCCTCCGGCGGAGCGTACGACGAAATCGCCGCAAAGGCGGGGATTACCCTCTCCCCGGAGGAAAAAACGGCTATCTCCCATGCCCTTTCCTCACTGCAAAGTCTCGGCGGACTCACGGCGACCCGAAGCCTTTTCCCCCTCCCCCCCGGCGGCGAACCCACCCTTGCCCGGCTTCTCGCCGGTAGCGAGGTGGGAGGGAGGGCCGGTCCTATGGACGTTGCCGGGGTGGTTTTTCTTCTCTCGGCGACGAAGCATGACGAAACCCCCTCCTTCGTCCTCGAAAGGGCGGCGGGAAAAGCGCCAGTCGTCTACCTCGGACGGAGCGTGGAAGAGACGGAAAGCCTTTCGGTGCTGGAAGCCAACATAGACGACCTTTCGCCGGAGATAATGGCCGTGCTCATCGGCTGCTGCCTCGACGCCGGAGCCTTGGACGCCTGGATTGCTCCGATTATCATGAAAAAGGGCCGCCCGGCCTTTCTTCTCGGAGCCCTTTGCAGGCCCGGCGAGGCTGACTCCGTCCGCAGGACTATCTTTTTAAACTCCTCGGCGCTTGGGGTGAGGGAGACGAAGACCCGAAGGACTGCGCTGGAGCGCTTCTACGAGACGGCGAAGACCCCGTGGGGAGAGGTGCGGGTGAAGGTGGCGAAGCTGGAAGGGAAAATCGTCAACAGAGCGCCGGAATTCGAGGACGCGGCCAGACTCTCGCGCGAAGCCGGGGTTCCCGTGAAAGAGATAATGGCCTTCGCCCTGGCCTGCAGCGAAAGGGAGTTGAAATAACTTAAATAACAGGTCTTAGAGAGGCTGTTCAAAAACGTCGCGAGAAACACGTTTACAAGGAGACGCGCAGCGAGAAGCGAGACATAACCGGGTGTTAGGCGAGCTTCGAGCGAGCACGCGACGCAGGAAACGGGGCTCGCAGCAGTTTTTGGCAGCCTTAAAAAAGGGGGGATAAAATGAAAGAAGAAAGCCGCACCATACTTTCCTGGCCCGGCGAGGAGCGGCCCAGGGAAAAACTGCTGGCGATGGGGCCGGGCGCGCTTTGCCCGGCGGAACTCCTGGCTATACTGATACGCACCGGGAGCGGCGGGGGGCGCACCGCGGTTGACGTAGGCCGCGATCTCTGGAAGCTCGGCGGCGAGAGCTGGGAGGGGCTTTTGAAGCTTACGGCGGCCGAGATCGCGGCGGTAAAGGGGATGGGGCTCGCCAAGGCCGCCTCGATACTCGCCTCCCTTGAGATATCGAGGCGGGTGGGCGACATTCCCCTTCGCAACGGCAGCGCGATAGCTGACGGCCGCGACGTTTACCGCCACTTCGCGGGGAAGCTCTCCTACCTCGAAAAAGAGAATTTCTACTGCCTTCTTCTGGACACGAAAAACCGGGTTCTTCGGGAAGAGCGGATAAGCGAGGGAACCCTGAACGAATCCCTGGTCCACCCGAGAGAGGCTTTCCGGGCCGCGGTAAGGGAGGGGGCGGCGGGCGTCGTCTTCGTCCACAACCACCCCAGCGGCGACCCCTCGCCGAGCCGGGAAGACGTGGAGCTGACCTCGCGGCTGATGGAAGCCGGGAAATTATTGGGAATAAGATTTCTTGACCATGTCATAGTGGCGCGATCAGGGTATTATAGTTTCGCCAAGGGAAAGTAAATTCGTAAATATGCGGATGGAAAAATGAAAACGTTTCGCTATCTGATGTCAATCCTCGCGGTTCTCTTTGTCGCGGCGAGCGCCAGCGCCCTCGTCGTCCGCATAGAGTCGGTGGACGTCTACAACAGCCCCGAGGTGGCTACCCTCGGCGGCGGGCTCCAGTCCCTCATTGCCAGCAGGGTCGCCGACAGCAACATAGAGGTCAGAACCACCGCCGACCCCGCCATCAAGCCCGACTGGCTCATAAAGACCACGATAACCCAGCTTGGCGGGGTTTACAGCGTAGATGCGGCTCTGGTTCACGCCGAGGGGAAAATCTCCGGCGAGAGGGCCTTCGAGACGGTGAGCTCCTCCGAAAAGCTGATGGAAGCTCTCGGAAAGGTCTCCGAAAAGCTTAAAAAGAAGCTTCTGGCGGAGGCAAGCGTTTCTCCGGGGATAGCGGCGGCGGAAGCCGCAGCGCAAAAACGGCCCGGCGCCGAGCTTCTTTCCGACTACAAGGTGGAGGGAGAGATAAAGGGAGAGGTTTTGTCGCTTGTCTCCGTGGATGCCGATGACGACAGCGACACCGAGCTGCTCGCCCTCGTAAGGGGAAACATACTCGTCCTCCTGAAGACCAGGCCGGTATTGTCGGAAATATGGAGGCGCAAGCTCGACAGCAATTTCTACGGTCAGTACGCCTCCGCCGGAGATTACGACGGCGACGGAAAGCTTGAGATATTCGTTGCGGGCAATTTTGAAGACAACGTCTACACCCAGGCCTTCAGGCTGGACGGCGACGAGCCAAAGCCCGTAGGCGAGCGGGTGTGGGGGTTTCTGCGCTACGCTGACCGCCCCGAGAAGGGGAAGATTCTCTACGGGCTTCCCTCGAAGGGCGCACCCGAGATCTTCGACCCCAATCTCTATTACTACAACTGGAACGGCAAGGAATTTAACCGCGGCGAGAAGATACCCACCCCCGACGCGGTGCCGCCGATAAACGTCGAATGGATACGCTCAACCTCCGGAGCGGTCCACCTGGCCCTCACCGATACCGCGGGCCGCCTTCGCATCTACGATCCGGAGATGAAAAAGCTCTACAGCTCCGAGGATTTCGTAAAGGGCGGCAGGGTCTACTTTGAGGGCGACCAGAGCGCCGAAAAAGGCGGAGAGCTGCCCCAGAGCTGGGAGATAAACACCCCCTCGGTAGAGCACGGCGGACTTCTCTATCTTCACGACAACATAGAAGGGGCGAGGTACACCAGGGCCAAAGCCTACGACAACGGCTCGATAGCCGCGTACCGCTGGGACGGCGTAACCCTCAGGAAAATCGCCGAGAGCCCAAAATTCACCGGCTACTTTACCGCCATAACCCTCGGCCTTCACGACAAACGGATCTACGGGGCGCTGATAAAGACCACCGGAGTGCTGACCAAGGAATACACGACCCAGATAATCGGTTTCTGATTGTTTGAAAACTGCTGCGAGCCCCGCCTTCTTCGTCGCGTGCTCGCTCGCCGCTCGCCGTATTGACTCATACTGTCTCGCGACTCGCTGTGCGGCTCCTCGACTCCGGGGCTTCTCGCGACGTTTTCTAATTGGGCGCTTGCGTAAACGCGCTTGACAGGAACGCCCCGTTTCATATAAAAAACGCAACTCCCCGGCGGTGTAGCTCAGCTGGTTAGAGCATGCGGCTCATATCCGCAGTGTCCGGAGTTCAAGTCTCTGCACCGCCACCAATAGCTAATCCGGCAACGTCCGGTAAGATACGAAAGGCCCTGAAAACTCAGGGCCTTTTTCTTTGTCCTTGTCCTAACGCTTCCTAGAAAATATAATGGAATCCTAAGTTTTTGGGGGTATATTTCCGACAAAATACCCCCAAAGATTTTCGCGTACCCCCAAAACGGAGGAAAAGCCCATGCCTAAAAGGATTACGGCGCTATCTGACGTGCAGGTGCGAAACGCCAAACCCCAGGAAAAGGACGTAAAGTTATTTGATGGGGGAGGGCTGTTTTTGCTCGTCACTCCTACTGGCGGGAAGCTATGGAGATTTAAATACAGTTTTGGGGGTATGAGCAAATTGCTTGCCCTTGGCATATACCCCCAAATATCCCTTGCAGAAGCTCGCCAGAGGCGCGAGGACGCGAAGAAATTACTCGCCAATGGTGTTAACCCCGGCGCTGTAAAAAAGGCTCAAAAAGCGGCAGGGGAAAACGGACGCGCAAACAGCTTTGAAGTCGTGGCCCGCGAATGGCATGAAAAATTCAAAGACTCGTGGGCTGCAAGCCACGCTCACGCCATAATTACCCGCCTGGAAAAAAATGTTTTCCCCTGGCTTGGTGATCGTCCCATAGCTGAAATCGAAGCTCCCGAAGTGCTGGCGGTCTTGCGGCGCATGGAAGACCGTGGAGCGGTCGATACCGCCAGAAGAATGAAAATTGTAAGCGGCCAGGTCTTTCCGCTATGCGGTCGCAACAGGCCGTGCAAAACGCGACCCGACGCACGATCTCAAAGGCGCTTTAAAACCTCCCTCTACAACTCACATGGCCGCCCTTACGAATCCCGAGGACGTGGGCGCGCTGATGCGGTCGATTTACGACTACAAAGGCTCATTTGTTGTGAAGAGCGCCCTTGGGATGCGGAAAAGCTGTTGGTCGAAGACTGCATGAGGCTGGATATTTCGCGTCTTATGCGGAAGAACCAGATCAAAACACTGGGAATTTACGGAGGCACTCTGACCTGGACAAGCGGCTCTTCGATCAGCGTGACCTTGAAAAACCTTAATCCACATCAAGCCTCTATGACCCTCTCCTACACCATAACAAATGGCTGGACGGGCGAGAAAACCCCGATTGAGCAAACCATCCGACTCGAATACACCCTACCCAACTTCGGCGGAAAGCGATGGTGGGCAAGGTGCCAACTCTGGAAAAATGGCCGCTATTGCGGAAGGCGCGTTTCAAAGCTCTACCTTCCCTCCGGCGGCCATTACTTCGGTTGCCGCACCTGTTACGGCCTCGTCTATCAGTCCAGCAGGGATAGCCACAAGTACGATGGGCTTTACGGGGTTATTGGAGCGAATTTAGGCGTTACGGTTTAACAGGTGAAAGCGTCGCTGAAAGGTCTTTAAAGGCTTTGACAGAACCCCGAACACGCGCTAGAGAAAGAGGGCCATATATATTCTCCGCCTGTGAAGGGGGTGTAAATAGAGCCGATGATAAGCGACGAAAATTTGGAAAGCTTTATCGAGTTTATTATTTACTGCGGGGTCGCTAAAGACTACGAGATGGCCGGTGGGCTTATGAAGATTCTGGCCGAAAAAATGGAAGAGCAAAAACCTTTTACCCCGGCAGACGATTCCTTTTTCCAAAAAAAACAATTCAAAGAATTGGGTCTTGATTATCCCGGAATAAAAGCCAGGTATCTAGGGCTGGATAATCTTGCCGCCAACCTCAGCGTGTTTCCCGATGGATCGGATAACAAGCGGCGTGTCCTTGCGGCTATAAACAAAAAGAACTCGCTTCGCTCAGGAAAGACGACGAGGCAACGAGGGATAGCGACGAAACCACGATAAAGACAATCAGGATCAGCGACGAAGTCATGCAGCTTCTGATACGCAATTCGATAAATGCCAGCTTGGCTGGCTCGAAGGTGAACAGGCGATATTTCATAAAAAGGATAGAGGCGCTTGCACAGGGCAAAGATTTCCCCCTGCCAGAACCCGTTAGCCCTCCCGCCTCACAAAACGATAAGATCGAAGCTAACCGCTGAAATTCTCCCCTCCGGTTGACCCCGCTGGCGTTTGTGCATATCATCGGCAAGGTTGAAATTGCCGATATTGGAGCAGATATGCATACCGACCGCACCTTTTTCACAAACGAACCCGGCTTCACCCTTCTCGACCGCTTCAAAAAGACCCTCAAGGACGTTCAATACTTCGACGTTCTGGTAGGCTACTTCCGCAGTAGCGGCTTTCACCAGCTTTACGAATCCCTTGAATCCATCGAAAAAATTCGCATTCTCGTCGGGCTGAATGTTGACCGGAAAATATACGAAGTCCTCGATTACCGCCCCGTCCAAACATATCTAGATTTTGAATCACATAAAAAAACGAAAGAAATCTTTTCTCTCACTTTAACGGAAGAGATGGACAATTCCCCCGACAATTATGAAACAGAAATCGGCATCCGCAAATTCATCGAGTTTCTAAAAAGCGGGAAGATGGAGATCAAAGCGTATCCAAGCGGGAATCTTCATGCAAAGGTCTACATAAGCAGGTTCGGCGAAGACGACCGCGATTTTGGCCGCGTCGTAACCGGCTCAAGCAATTTTTCCGAATCCGGGTTTGTCGCAAACCGGGAATTTAACGTCGAACTGAAAAACCGGGCCGATGTAGAGTTTGCCCTGGAGCAGTTTGAAACCCTTTGGAAGGAAGCAGTCGATATTTCCGAAGAGTACGTCGATACCATCAACGAAAAGACCTGGCTGAATGACCAGATAACCCCCTACCAGCTTTACCTAAAGCTCCTTTATGAATACTTCAAGGAAGACATAAACATAGACGAGGAGTTTGAAACCCGCCTTCCTGACGGTTTCATGGAACTCGACTACCAGAAACAGGCTGTAGTCGCCGCTAAAAAGATACTCGACGCATACAACGGCGTCTTTCTTGCGGATGTAGTCGGCTTGGGGAAAACTTTTATTTCCGCCCTTCTGGCAGAGCAGTTAAGGGGCAAAATCCTTGTGATTTGCCCGCCGGTTCTGAAGGACTATTGGGAAGAAACCTTTATCGAGTTCGGGGTTCGCGGTTTCAAGGTCGAATCGCTTGGAAAGCTCGATTACATAATCAGGGGCAATTACGAAAAGTTCGACTATATCTTCATCGACGAGGCGCACCGTTTCCGAAACGAAGTCACGCAAGGCTATGAAAAACTTCATCAAATATGCCACGGGAAAAAGGTAATTCTGGTTTCGGCAACACCGTTGAACAACACCGTTGAAGACATATACAGCCAGCTAAAGCTCTTTCAGGCCACCAAGAAAAGCACAATCCCCGGCGTTCCCGATCTGGACAAGTTTTTCAATTCCCTGAAAAAGCGGATTGAGAGGCTTTCAAAATCCGATCCCGGCTACATCGAGGAATTAAAGGAAACTTCCCGGCTTATGAGGGAAAGAGTTTTAAACCATGTAATGGTTCGCAGAACGCGCACCGAGGTTAAAAATTTCTTCGGAAAGGATATGGAAAAGCAGGGTCTTTCCTTCCCGGAACTTGCAAACCCCGAAAGAATCATCTATTCCTTTGACGATCAGACCAGCGTCATTTTCAACCTTACGATTACACTTCTTAAAGATTTCGATTACGCCCGCTACACCCCGCTTCTTTTCCTGAAAGAAAAGATCACCGACCTTCAAAGGCAGTCACAGCAAAACGTCGGCGGCTTTATGAAGGTAATTCTGGTAAAGCGCCTCGAAAGCAGTTTTTACGCCTTCAAAAACACCCTTCGTCGGTTCATCGAGTCCTACCAGAGATTCATTGAAATGCACGACAGCGGTACAATCTACATAAGCAAAACCGTGAACGTTTACGACTACATAGACAACGATGACGAAGAAGCTTTGCTTCGACTTGTTGAAGATGAAAAGGTCGATAAATACCCCGCCGAAGCCTTCAGGGACGATTTCATCGAGAAGCTAAACAGCGACCTTGAGCTTTTGCTAGAGGTACAGGAGCTTTGGAAAGCGCAAAACAGCGACCCCAAGCTCGACGAGTTCGTGAACGAACTGCAAAAGAACCCCGTTCTCAAGGAAAGCAGGCTGATAGTCTTTACCGAATCGAGAGAAACCGGGGATCATCTATACCGGAACCTCGACGGTCATTTCCCCGGAAAGGTAATGTTTTTTTCAAGCGACGGCGGCAAGCTGGCAGGGGTGGAACACACCGTCGCAATCGCAAGAGACAAGATAAAAGAGAATTACGACCCAAAGTATAAACAGCCGAAGGATGACATTCAGATACTCATAACGACCGACGTGCTTGCGGAGGGTATCAACCTTCACCGCTCAAATATCGTCATAAATTATGACCTCCCCTGGAACCCCACGCGGGTATTGCAAAGGGTTGGCCGCGTAAACCGGGTAGGAAGCCAGCATACGAAAGTCCACGTATTCAACTTCTTCCCCACCGCCCAATCCGACGCGCACTTAGGGCTTGAAGACAACATCAAGGCCAAGTTACAGGCTTTTCACGATACCTTGGGCGAGGATGCAAAATACCTTTCGACAGATGAACAGGTATCGACCCACAAGCTCTTTGGCGACAGCCTGTATAAAAAACTGAACGACAAAAAAACCATTGAAGGCGAAGACGAGGGCGAGCGTTCCGAGTTGGCGTACCTTCAAAAAATCCGGGAAGTCAGAGACAGCAACCCCGCTCTTTTTGAAAAAGTAAAGCGCTTCCCCAAGAAGGCGAGATCGGCCCGCGTGTCCGCGTTTAACAAAGACAGGCTCGTTACCTTTTTCCGCAAGGGGAAGCTAAAAAAGTTCCTTCTTTCCGATGCTGAAAACGCCGGCGAAATCTCCTTCTTCGAGGCGGTAGACCTCTTTGAATGCGACAAGGAAGAACCAAGAGAGCGTCTGGACAAAGGGTTTTACCGGCTTCTTGAAAGTAGCAAAAAGGAGTTCGACGAAATCACTTCGGGCGAACCCCTTGAGAAAACCGCCCACGGCGGCAAATCCAACGAGAGCTACATAATCAGGCGAATAAAAGGCTCTGACGTGAAGCACTTCAAAGGCTTCACCGATGATGACGAAGACTTCCTCAAGGCGGTTCTGAGGGCCTTTGAAGATGGTGTTATTCCTAAAAACACCAGCAAGAGATTGAAGCCCGAACTCGAACGCGCAGGGGTAGACGCCCCGTTGAAGATTTTGGGGATTTTGAAAAAGAACATCCCCGCCTCGCTCCTTGAGGGCAAAAGGCAGTTGAAGGCCGACGGCTCGAACGTGCGCGAAGTGATTTTGTCTGAATATCTCATCGGGAAGGCGGTAATCGAGTGAATCAGGAAGAAGCGAAGCGGATCATAGAAGATACCTTCCGCAATTCCTTTGACGAAGGGCGTTTCAGACTGTTCGCCAAAAATCTTCTGAACGATCTCGATACGGACGAGGCTAAATCCTGCCAGGGGAACCGCATACCGGACGCCTTCAAAGATCACATCCGCCAGTTCAAAAGGCTGGGCAAATACACCGACCCGAACGGCAAAGAGCTTGACGTACTCGTCGTCACCTTAAAAAGAGAAACCGCGCTAGACCGCGCCCGCACCATGCAGAGAAACTTTGTCGCCAAGTACCTCAAAGAGGCCGCTCTCGTCGCCTACCATACCGAAGGGCTTGAGGACTGGCGCTTTTCTTTTATCCGCATGGAATACGTCCCGGTAGAAAAAGAGGGCGTAACCCGCGCTGAAGAAAAGCTCACCCCCGCCCGCCGTTACTCCTTTCTGGTGGGCAAGAACGAGCCTAACCACACCGCCCAGAAGCAGTTATTACCTATCCTTCAGGACGATAAAAACAACCCCACCCTCGAAGCCATCGAGAGCGCCTTCAACATCGAATCGGTCACGAAGGAGTTTTTCGAGAAGTACAAGGGCCTCTACCTCCAGTTGCATGACGAGCTTGAAGGACTTGTTGCAAAAGACCCGAAGATACGCGAAGACTTCACGGCCAAAGGGGTAAACACCGGCGATTTTGCCAAGAAGCTCTTGGGTCAGATAGTCTTTTTGTATTTTTTGCAGAAAAAGGGCTGGCTGGGCGTCAAGAAGGATTCAGAAGGCAACTTCGGCAAGTGGGGAAGCGGGCCGAAGGATTTTCTCCAGAAGCTCTTCAGAAAAGAGATTGTCCCTTACGAGAACTTCTTTAACGACATACTCGAACCCCTCTTTTACGAAGCCCTTGCTACAGACAGGGGCGAAGCCTCCTACTACAGCCGCTTCAGGTGCAAGATACCCTTCCTCAACGGCGGTCTCTTCGAGCCGATAGGTAATTACAGTTGGGAGGATACGGAGATACTGATAAGCGACTCCGTATTCAAGGAAGTCTTCGATACCTTCGACCTCTACAACTTCACCGTGCGCGAAGACGAGCCGCTTGAAAAGGAGGTGGCCGTTGACCCGGAAATGCTGGGAAAGGTCTTCGAGAACCTTCTGGAAGTGAAAGACCGCCACGACAAGGGCGCGTACTACACTCCCCGCGAGATCGTCCATTACATGTGCCGGGAGAGCCTTATAAACTACCTCGATTCGACGCTTAACGGCGGGCGCGTGGGCTATGCGCCCCTGGCTAATCCCCAGGGCCAGCTTTTCGACCCGGCGCAAATGGCGCGGCCAAAAGAACAGTTGGAGCTTGCGGCCCAAGCAGGGCCGACGCTGATTCCACGCGAAGACCTTGAAACCTTCATCCGCGTTGGAGAGTTCGGTATAGAGAATGATCAGATAGTCGAAGAAAAAGGGCGGGAAACCGGAAGGATAAAATACAAAGTCCCTGAATCTATACGCGACAGCGCAAAGCGCATCGACGAGGCGCTGGAGGATATAAAGATTTGCGACCCCGCCATTGGCTCCGGGGCCTTTCCCGTGGGTATGCTCCATGAAGTGGTACGGGCGAGAGAAACCCTTTCGACCTACCTCAAGGACGAAAAGGAAAGAACCGTCTACAACCTCAAGCGCCACGCGATACAGGAATCGATTTACGGGGTGGACATAGACTGCGGCGCGGTAGACATAGCGAAGCTAAGACTCTGGCTTTCGCTCGTGGTAGACGAAGACGACTTCCTGACAATAAAGCCCCTGCCAAACCTCGATTACAAGATCGTCTGCGGAAACTCGCTCATCGGGTTCCCGGAGAACTGGTCAAGCGAAGCTTTCGATAAAATTGAAAAGCTAAAGCGTGAATTTTACGATACAGCAAATTTTTCACTTAAAGCTGACCTGAAAGCCCGAATTAACCCGGAAATTCAGGCTCGTCTCGTCAACTCTGAAAAGGTTTTCGGACACAAGGTTAATTTCGACTTCAAACTTTTTTTCTCCGAAGTCTGGCATAAGAAAAATGGATTTGACGTAGTAATAGCAAACCCGCCTTATATTGATTCTGAAAGCATGTCAAAGGGCGAGCTTGCAAATGACAGGGAAATTATTTCAAAAACAATGCATTTCACAAGAGGAAATTGGGATATATACATTGCATTTTTTGAAAAAGGTTTGTCTTTATTAAACAAATCCGGTGTGCTGGTTTATATTACCCCTGACAAATGGCTATCGAAACCATTTGGAGAAGAACTTAGAAAGAATGCAATCAATAATTTTATTTTTGTTGTTGAAACAGGACGTGAAGTTTTCCTTGAAGCGAAAGTTGATTCTGTAATAACAGGAATATCAAAATGCAATCACCAATATATGGAAGTTGGGTTCCTTAAAGATAAACATATTTCAACGAAGAAAATTGATAAAAACATTATAGGCGGTGCATTTTCCCTTGATTGGCTATTTAGCGATCATATCCAATTGCTGCTTAAATTTGAAAGAATAAAGACAAAACTAAAAGACATTGGCGAATGCGAAAGCGCATGTGCAACTTCTGATGCATACAAATTAAAACAGTTTATTAAAAGCGGAACCACATCAATACTATCATCCAAGGACGCTCTTGCAGTAATTAATACCGGAACTATAGGTAAATATATTTCCAAGTGGAAACAGAATAAGATGACTTATCTTAAGGATAAATATGAATTTCCATATGTAATGCGAAGTGACTTTTTAGCTGCATTCAGCAATACTTATGGCCAAAAATCCATAAAACCTAAAATAATAATAAAAGGATTGACCCTACTAGATGCTTGTATTGATATAAAAGGCAACATTGTTCCGGGAAAATCAACATTAGTTGTTACTTCCAAGAGTAAGGAAAATTTATATTTTTTATTGCTTCTATTAAATACGCCTATTATGTTTTTTTATATAAAGGAAAAATACAGAGGGTCAAGCTACAACCAAGGAATAACTTTTACTAAAGATATGGTTAATGATTTCCCTGTACCAAAAAACGCTTTAATTGGCTCGTCAATGACACAAATTCTTGCTGACTATATGATGCAAATAGAAATGGTAAAATACCCCACACTGTTTTGTTTTTTTCAGAACATTATAAATGGATTATTTTACGAGCTTTATTTCCCAGAAGAATTAGATAATATTATTTTTAAAAATTTGGTTGAGCTAAAACATATTTCAAACATTTTAAAAGAGGAAGATAAAATACTTATAATACAAAGTGAGTTTAATCGGCTTTATGATTTTTGCCATCCAGTGAGGAAACAATTGGAAGCAATAAGTGGTCTTAGCGCATTTAAAATTATTTCAGAATCTCAATGATTTTGTCTTAGGTAGCATGGCTTTTATCATCGAGCGCGTAAAGAAAATCCTCGCAAACCCCGAGGCCCCCGAAGTCCCGCGCCTAGAAGCCGAGATCGACCAGATCGTCTACGCCCTCTACGTCCTCACCGAAGACGAAATCGCCCTCATCGAAGGGAAAAAGTGAGAGTGAATCGCCCCGGCTTTATCAGATACTCCCACATCAAGCCTTCAGCGAGGAGTTGTAAGGCGGTTGACACAAAACTTGACTTATACTTGACTTGCGAATGGTTGGCCTGAAAATGAAGAAAATGGGAGACAAAAAAAATCTTAAGCCTGAAGGTCAATTTTTAGTTTATCCCGCTGAGGACGGCAGGCTGAAAATCGACGTTCGCTTCGATGGCGATACGGTTTGGCTTTCCTTAAACCAGCTTTCCGAACTTTTCCAGCGCGATAAATCCGTAATCTCTCGCCATATAAAGAATGTGCTCGACGAGGGAGAGCTGGGCGCGCAGGCAACTGTTGCAAAATATGCAACAGTTCAAAACGAGGGCGGGCGGGAAATATCCCGCGAAATTGAATATTTCAATCTGGATATGATTATTTCGGTCGGCTACAGAGTGAAGAGCCATGTTGCGACCCGGTTCAGAATGTGGGCGACCCAGCGGCTCAGGGAGTTTATAGTCAAGGGGTTTGTGCTCGATGACGAACGCCTGAAAAATCCTGACCAACCCTTCGATTATTTTGAAGAGTTGACGCGGCGGATTCAGGACATTCGCACCTCGGAACGCCGCTTTTACCAGAAAATCACCGATATTTACGCCACCAGCGTAGATTATGACCCCACTCATGAAATCAGTCTCGCTTTCTTTAAGACGGTACAAAACAAGGTCCACTGGGCGATTACCGGCCAGACTGCCGCAGAAATAGTCCACAGCCGGGCGGACGCCGATAAACCGAACATGGGGCTGACAAGTTGGCGCGGTGCGGTGATTCGTAAGCAAGATGTAGCCGTAAAAATTTTCTGACTGAGTCTGAATTGGCGGCTCTCAACAATCTTGTGGAGCAGTACCTGATTTTTGCCGAAGGCCAGGCCATGAGGCGAATACCGATGCACATGGCCGACTGGACCAAAAAACTGGATGCGTTCCTGAGCCTCAACGAGCGCGACATACTAACCCACGCCGGACGAATATCCCATGAGATGGCGCAGACAAAGGCCGAGCTTGAGTACGACAAGTACAAGGTAAAGGCAGCTTCGCAGCCACGCTCTGTGGATGCTGATTTTGAACGAGCGACAAGGGCGCTCCCCAAACCGCCTAAAGCCAAGAAGATTAAGGGCGCGGGCAAGCCATGAGCGAAGCAGAAACCAGAGCCAGGCACATAGACCCGCACTTACTACGGAGGGCTCTGGCAACACTTTTTGGGGTATTTTTGGGGGTATCAGGGGAAATGGCGATTTAAAAAGATAAACAAAACCAAATGGTTACAAAATCAGTTAAATGGCCTGCACCGTTAAAAAAACGCCTTTACCCTCTCCAGTATCACCCTGAGATTCTCCGGCCGCGACAGCCGGTGGTCGCCGCCTTTTATGAGTTCGAGGGCGGTCTCGGGGGCGGTTATGCTCCTTAGGGTCCGTATGGAGAATTCGGGGGGGACGTGGAAGTCGCACTGGCCGTGGAGGAAGTGGACGGGGCAGGAAAGCTCAAGGGTTTTCCCCGCCAGGAGATGTTCCCGCGCTTCTTCGAGAAATTCCCGCGATATAAAGACCGGCTCTTTCGCGCCGTCGGGCAGGATGGGAATCCTGCCGCCGCCTTCAAGGATGCGCCTCGCTTCGGGTGTGAGCTTTTTGCGGATGAGTTCCTCGGTGAAGTCGGGTGCGGGGGCGACGGCGACGAGCGCCCTGACCCTTTCCCGGCGCTCCGACGCCAGCATCAGCGCCAACCAACCTCCCATGCTCGACCCGACGACTATCTGCTCCCCTTCGGTAAACCGGTCGAAGACTGTCAGCGCCTCGCTCTTCCACTTCCCGATTGTCGAAGCTGAAAAATCGCCCCCCGAACAGCCGTGGCCGGAGTAGTCGAAGCGCAGAAACGACCGCCCTTCCCTTTCGCAGAGGTCGTAAAGGGCGTTCCCCTTCTCCCCGGCGCGGCAGGAGTTGAAGCCGCCGAGGAAGAAGACGCCGGGCGATTCACCCTCGATTTTGTCGTACTCAAGTACCGCGCCGCCAACCTCCATCTTTCCCTTCAGGGTCCTTTTCATTTCAGCAGATTACCTCCAGCGGTTCCTGGCTGGCGGTGAGGGTGATTTCGGCGGCGTGGAGGTTGTCTCCGTCTACCTGAAAGCGGCCGGTGGAGGATTTTATGACCGCCTTTTGCGTCATTTTGCGGAAGATTTTCGGCTCCGGCAGGAGATACCCCGAAAGCACCGAGGCGTAGAGGCGAAGAAGCGCCACGCGCCCGCCGCCGGTTCCCACCACCTCGATATCCTTTTCAAAGAGGCTTGCTTTTTTGCCCATGCGGAAGGGGCCGCCGTACCAAGGCATGCGAAGGGCGATGCAGACGCCGAGGACGGTCTTTTCGCCGTTTGCCTCGCACTCTATCGCGGGATAGACGGGCCTTGTGAGCCGCAGGGCCAGAGAGAGAGCGTAGGCGTAGCGCCCGACAATCTTTTTGAGCCGCATGTTTACGTTGTGGATGGCGTCGGCGTCCGGCCCCGCCGATATTCCGATGAAGAAGACGCCCTTTTCGCCGTCCGCCTCGAAAATTCCCGGATAGACGTGTCTGGTGCGGCCCTTTTCGAGCACCGCGAAGGCTTTCCGGAAGTTTTTCGGAACCCCGAGGGCCAGCCCGAGGAGATTTACCGTCCCCAGCGGTATGAACCCCATCGGGCCCTTTTCCCCGGTCCCCAAAGCCACCTCGCGGAAAGTTCCGTCGCCGCCGCAGGCTACCGGTATCTTCCCCTCGGCCACGGCGGCTCTCGCCAGAAATACGGCGTGACCGGCCCCTTCGGTAAAATTTATCTTCGATCCGGGGAACCTTTGCCCAATGGCTTCGGGAAGGGCTTTTCTCGCGGAGCCGGAGGCGGGATTTATGATGAAGGTGAACCGCGCGGTCATTTTGCGAAAAACCTGCTCATCTCCTCCATCGAGGCGATCATCGCCTTTGAGGACGCGGGGGAGGGAGAGGTGAAATTGTAGCCGGAATCGCGGTATTCGAGCTCGCCCGTCGGCAGCGCAACGGTGATGAACCCCTCTCCGGCGAGGGCGAAGGAATCCCAGGAGCCGGTGATGACGAAATCGCGCCGGGATTCGTCGAAAAGAGACCTGCCGTTGGAGTAGGAGGAGGCAGGGTTTTTGTAGCCGAGGATATCCCCGACTACGGTGGGCGCGACGTCGGAGTGGGAGGTGAGGCGGTTTATCTTTCCCGCTCCCTTGCCCGGCCAGCGCACCACCAGAGGAACGCGGGTCTGCGGCCGAGAGAAGGCGCTGTTGTGGCCCCAGAGCCCCAGCCCGCCGTCGTTGAATTCCTCGCCGTGGTCGCCGGTTATCATCACGACGGTGTTTTCCAGAAGCCCGCGCTTTTCAAGCTCGCCGAGCACCTGCCCGACCTCGCCGTCAACGAAATTGTAGGAATTCTTCATCTTGTTGTAGTAGGGCGCGGGGTCGGTTTTTCTGCTCAGTTCGAGGTGGTTTATCTCGTTTACGTAAGGGGTGAAGGGCGTCTTCCAGCCCTTCGGGAAATCGTAGGAGTGGGGCGCGTCGTAAAAGAGAAAGGAGAAGAAGGGCTCTTTGCTCCCGTCGAGAAAGCTCCTGAATCTGCGGGTAATCTCCTCGTCGCGCTCAACCGCGTTTTCCCCCTCGGTCGAGAGAGGGATTTTGTCCCGGATCGAGGAGAAGACGGTGCGGTCGAACTCGGGGCTTGTGAGGGGGGCGCTGGCGAAGATGCCGAAATCGTAGCCGCTCTCCTTGGCCGCCTCTATCATCACGGCTGGGGTCTGCTCGGCCAGCAGCGCGTGCCAGTAGTTGGCGGGCACGCCGTAAAAGAAGCCGAAGACGCCGAAGCGGGTGGCGTTGCCGGAGCTGACGTGGTTCTCAAAGACCAGAGAGTCCTTGGCGAAGCGCCAGATGTTCGGGGTTACCGCCGGGTCGAGAGCGTCGCCCCGCCAGCTGTCCACCATGATTAGCATTATGTTCGGCTTCTTCCCCGGCGAGGGAGGTGAGAGCTTTTCGAGGGGGTATTTCAGCGTCCCCTCCTGGCTGACCCTCACCCTGTCGATCTCGGCGGCCTCGGCGGTGACTCCCAGCTTTTTCATCATTTTCCGGGCCGTCAGGGGCTTGAAGCCGGGCAGAAAACGCACCTGCCGCACCACCTGCGCCGCGCCTTTGGCGTCGGCGAAGGAGTGGAGGAAGTTGACCGCTACGAGGCAGACGAAAAGGACGATGAAAACCGGCCGCGAGGAGCGGCGAGCCATGAACGGCCGCCAGAGGAGCCAAGCGCCGAAAGCGAGGACGGCTCCCGTCGCCACTAGAACCGTCGCGGAGAAGAGCAGCGTCTTTGCCGAGAGGGGAAGGACCTCTTCCGCCGCTCCGCCGGTCAGCAGCTCCCAGACCATGCCGTTGAGGTGAAAGCGGTAGAGCTTGAAGACGGCGGTGTCCACGAGGACGGTGAAAGCCAGCGCGAGCGCCGACAGTATGCCGAGGGAGGTGACGGCTTTCCTGTTCGGGAAAAACAGGTTCAGAAGCGCCGCCGGACCGGAGGCCAGCAGCGCGAGGCTAAAGCCGTGTCCGGGAAGGGCCAGAGCTATGAAAAGCCTGGCCGAAACCCTCTCGAAGGGAGGCATTTCAAGGGTATAGTGCCACAGAAGCGCGATGAACCCGAGGGTTGTAAATACCGTAAACCTGCCGAGCCAGCCGAAGTTGGCCTTGCGGTTGTTGCCGAATCCGCTTTTCATTCACTCTCCTTGTACGGGAGGGATAAAGCTACCACAAAGAAAGTTCGCTGTGAATCCGGGCAATGGCAGCTATTTTCTGGTATCATCCAGGGGTAATGACGATGAAAAATTACCTGAACGGATTTCTCTGGAGCAAAAAGAAGTACGGCCCCCTCGCCGAGGGAGGACGCATAGGCATCCTTGCGCTCTGGAAGTTCCGGCACGACGGCGGGCCTATCCGCGCCTCTGCCCTGACCTTCACCACCACGCTCAGCCTCGTTCCCTTTCTGATCCTCTTTTTTGCGGTCATAAAGGCCGTCGGAGCGCAGCGGACGCTTGAGCCTGTGCTCATCGAGTACTTCGCGACAAACAATCAGGAACTCGCCCGGAAGATAGTCGGCTTCGTGGACAGGACGGACATCGGCGGGCTCGGAATCTTCGGCTTTCTGGCGCTCTGCTTTACCGCCATCGCCCTTCTGGTGGACGTGGAGAAGGCCTTCAACGCCATCTGGGGGGCCTCCTCCGGGCGCACCCTCCTGAGAAAGATAACCGATTACACGGCGATAATGGTCGCCTGCCCGATACTCCTTCTCCTCTCAACCAGCATCGTCACCACGGTGAGATTCAGGGAGGTCTTCGAGGGGCAGATGGTGCAGAAGGCGTTGCCGCTCTTTCTGGCTTTCGCCCCCTTCGCCGCCAAAGCGGTGGCCTTCGGCGCGGCCTATCTGATAATGCCCAACCACCGGGTCACCTTCCGCTCGGCGGCGATAGGAGGGCTCGTGGCCGGGGCTTTCTGGCACGCGGCGGAGTGGCTCTACATAACCTTCCAGATCAAGGCCGGGCAGTCTGACGCCATTTACGGCGCGCTGGCGCAGCTTCCGCTTTTCCTGATCTGGGTGTACATAGGGTGGTGCGTCGTCCTCGTCGGGGCGCAGATCGCCTGCATACTCGACCTGCCGGGCAGGGGACGCCGCCTGAAGGGCGGCGAAGACCTCTGGATGCCGCGTCCGGGCGCTTTTCTTCCGGTAATGAGAGAGATAGGACGCAAATTCGAGCGCGGGGAGGAGCTTCCCACCGTCGAGGGGATCGTGGACAGCCTCGGGCTTCACCCGGAGGAGGGGGCGAAGGTGGTGAACGTCCTCGTCTCGGCGGGTTTTCTGACGCTGAGCGGCGATGCCCTGCAAAAACTTCTCCCCGCCCGCTCTCCCCGTTCCGTCACAATGGCCGAGGTGCTCGCCGCCGTGTCCAAACTCGAAGAAGAGCCCGCTTTCGCGGAAGAATTCATAAAAAACGCCTCCACCCCCTTTTCGTCGCTCACATGGGCCGAGTGGGCTCTCGAAGAGAGCCCGGCAGGAGAGAAGCGGCAGCTTGCAGGATAATTGTAAATAGATGGAACCAGTCTGGCTGATAGATTGCGACAACACCCTCTACCCCCACGATAACGGCCTCTTCGACCGGGTTAATTCCCTGATCGTCGAGTACATGAGAAACGAAGTGGGCATCCCAGAGGGGGAGGTGGACGAACTTCGCCTTCGCTACTGGAAGGAGTACGGGCTCACGATGGGAGGGCTTGTCAGGGAGCACGGGGTGGATGCCGAGCACTACCTCGAATACGTCCACAACCTCCCCGTGGGGGATTTTCTGAGGAACGACCCGGCGCTCAGGGAGGCCCTTTCAAGCCTTCCGGGGAAGAAGATCGTCTTCACCAACGCCACCGCCGAACACGCGGTTAAGATAATGGCGGGCCTCGGCATCGAAGGGGTTGTGGACGATATCTTCGACATACGGTTCTGCGAGATGGCGCCCAAGCCCAAGCCCTTCGGCTACAGAAAGGCCCTCGAAAAGCTGGGGGCCGAGCCGGGCAGGGTCTGGTTCGTAGAGGATGACGAAAAGAACCTCGATACCGGCAGGGAACTGGGCATGGTTACGGTGCTGGTGGGCCGCGGCGAGGCCGAAGGCCACCACTCGGTGGCGAATCTCTACGAGCTTCCGGCGCTTTACGCGAAGACTAAAATTCTTTCCCGAGAAATAGGTCCAGTTCCTTCTCTTCCTCTGCCGGGTCTCTTCGCTTAACCAGCGCCGTTCCGGGAATTTTGACTCCCCTTCGCTCCATCGCGCGTTTTGCCCGCCGCAAAAATCCCTCTCCCTTCCAGCCTCCGAAAGAGACGATAAGCGCGGCAGGAGGGAAAGCTTTGCCGAGCGAAGCCGCGAAGCCGTTGAAGACCGGGTTCGCGAGCCCCCACTTGGGGAAGACCAGAAGGACTCCGTCGAAACCCGAAGGGACGAAGCGGTAAGGCTTCAGGGGAAAACGCATTCCCGGGATGAAGGAGAGGAGGAGCCAGAGAAGGTAGGGCAGGTTTACCCGGGGCTCCAGAGGATAGACGCTTACGAAAAAGCCCCTCTGTGAGAGGGTTTTGTATGCCCGGCGGGCGAGGCGGGACGACCCCCCGGTGCGGGAATGACAGAGGATGAGGATTTTTTTGGGGGAAGTCAGCCCCTCCAAAGGTTCCACCAGTGGAAGGCGCTGAGGACCAGCGCGTGGGATATCTCCCCGGAGCGCACGAGGTGATCGACGCTCGCGACGGGGTGGATTTCTACGCTGATGTCCTCTCCCTCGTCGGGCTCGGGAGGCGCGGCAACGGTCGAGCCGAGGGCCAGAAAAGTATGGAGGCGGTTGTTCTGAAGGGCGGGCTGGGCGTCGAGGGAGCCGATGAGGATAAGTTCCTCCGGCACGTAGCCGGTCTCCTCCAGAAGCTCCCTTTTCGCTGCTAGCTCCGGCGCTTCCCCCGGATTAACCGTCCCGCCGGGGATTTCGAGGGAGGTTTTGCCGATGCCGTGGCGGAACTGGCGGACGAGGACTATCTCGCCTTGGGGGGTGAGGGCCACGATGTTCACCCAGTCGGCGCATTCCAGGACGTAGGCGTCCAGTTCGCTTCGGTTCCGGGGATTTACCACGCGGTCGTGGCGCAGGGAAAAATGTTTTGTCCGCGAGAGAATCTCCGAAAAATTGCGTTCCCACTTCCTGAAGTTCATTAAGCCCCCCACCGTTTGAAGAGGTCGGAATCGACCTCCAGAGTGTCGAGAATCCTCCCCACGGTGTGATCGACAATCTCCTCCACGCTCTTCGGCTTGTGGTAGAAGGCGACCATCGGCGGAAGGATGACCGCGCCGAGTTCGGCGGCAAAGAGCATCAGCTTCAGGTGGCCCTTGTGAAGGGGAGTTTCGCGGGGACAGAGGATGAGCTTTCGCCCCTCCTTCAGCGTCACGTCGGCGGCGCGTGAGAGGAGGTCCGCCCCGTAGCTGTTGACGATAGCCGAAAGGGATTTCATCGAGCAGGGAACGACTACCATAGAATCGACCTTGAAGGAGCCGCTGGAAAGGGGGGCGGCGAGGTCTTCCGGGTCGTGGCGAAAGTCCGCGAGCGCTTCGACCTCTTCGGGCGTGCGGCCGCTCTCCAGTGAGAGGGTCTTGCGCCCCGCAGTGGTCAGTATCAGGTGGGTCTCGATCTCCGGCGAGTCTTTCAGGACTTCGAGGAGCCGTATCCCGTAAGCGGAGCCGCTGGCACCGGTAATCCCGACTACAATCCTTCTCATGTATCCTCCTGTGAGGCTGTGAAAAACTGCTGCGAGCCCCGTTTTCGTTGTCGCGTGCTCGCTCAAGGGCTCGCCGTAGCGCCGCTACTGCCTCGCCCTCTTGCTGCGCGTCTCGTTGAAACCGGGGCTTCTCGCGACGTTTTTCAACATCCTCTTAATGCATTGGATAAATAATACATGAAAAACCCGCGAAGCAGGAAGGGACTGGAGTTTTGGGGTCGCCGGAAGGCAAAAAAGCCTGATAAGGATGGATTTGAGGCCGGGGGAACGGGTATCAGTTGACGATGTTCACGTCCGGGACCTGTTCGGGTCCGGTCATCTGCTGCTCCGCCACCTCGGAGTTTTCCAGAGAGACGGGGTTTTCGGCGATTATATCGCCGGTGTCGGGTTTGTGGAGAAAGCCCGCCACTATGAACTCGTGGCTGGCTCCTTCCACCCTGTATCTTCCGGGCTTCGAGCCGGGGATCATCACGTCCACCGTGACCTTTTTTCCGTCGATGTAGCGGATAGCCAGCGCCTTGTGGCCCGGGTAGTCGAAATTGCCCTGGGAGACGATGATCCGGTCGCCGTCCACCGCCTCTACGAAGGCAACGTGGCCGGTTGGGTCGCGCCGCTTCTTGGTGGAGGCTTTGAAGACCGCGATATCTCCCGGGCGCGGGGTCTGGGACTTTTCCAGATTTGCAACCCGGTCGAACCAGGTCTTGGCGTTTGTGCGGTTTCTGAGCGAAAACTCAAGTTTTTCGCCGTAATACTCGAAAAATCGCCCGTCCGCGTACCAGGTGCAGTAGCCCCTGCGCCCGATGGGGAATTTATTGGGACTCCAGGTGCTGGCGACGACCGGAGCTTTTTTGGATTTTTTCGAGCCCTTCTTTTTGGCTTTGGCGGGTTTGACGGAGGCTACCTTTGTCTCCGCGGAGGGCTTTTTGATCTCGCTCTTGGCCGCTTTGGATTTAATATCGCTGGCCGACACGCCGGGCGCGCAGAGCGCCAGCGATAGAATAAACACAACGGCAATGAGGAGAATTCTATTTTTCACTATAACCCTGTAAAAAAATGGCAAGCGCGCCGCGCCGGAATAAAACAACGAGAACCTAACCTTATACAAAAATTCGCACCCGGTTTCCAGAACTTCCGGATTAAATTTCCCAAACGGCGGGAATTTTTATTTTGCCTTGACTGCCAAACGGGCTCTCTGGTAGGGTTTTTTATAACGCAAACAAAAGCGATGGATATCATGAGCGACCAAAGACACGTAAATTCCAACTGGCTGTGGTGGACCTGGAGATAGGGCCGGCCGCAGTCGTTTACCCAAAATTAAACGTCTCGCGGGCGGCCCGGTTGGCCGCCCGCGGTTTTTTAAGGCAATCAAAGCCGCGGGAACTAAAAATTCCGCGGCTTTTTTTATGCGTTAGGGCTCGTCCGTAAATAAGCCTTTCGGAGATCGCGCCGGATTTTGAGATCGATTTTGGCGCGAAGACTGAGCAAAACCGCAGGCGTAGTTGTTCTACGTCGAGGTTTTGCGATTGATGAGCGGCAAAAGCGGGCCAAAAGCCGGATGCGAGAACGAAGGTTTTATTTACGGACAAGCCCTTAATGAAAAGGAACCAAAGATGCTCGTGACCACGAAAGAGACCTATCTGAAAGAGGCGAAAAAATATCCGCTCATACCGGTCGTCCGGCGAATCCCGGCGGATACCCAGACCCCGGTTTCCACCTACCTGAAGACGGCGAAGGGCAACTGGTCCTTTCTCCTCGAATCGGTAGAGGGCGGCACGCGGTGGGGGCGCTATTCGATAGTCGGTTACGATCCGCTGCTGATAGTCGAGGGCAGAGACGAAGAGGGAACCCTCACGGTTCCGGGCGGCGAGACCGTAAAGGGCCACCCCCTCGAACTTATGCGCAAGGCGGTAAAAGAAAACGCCATGCCGAGGATTCCCGGCCTTCCCCGCTTCTGCGGCGGCCTCGTCGGCTATTTCGGCTACGGCTCCGCGCGCCTCTTCGAGCGCCTTCCCCCGAGGAAGATAGACCCCGCCGGGCTCCCCGACATCCGCCTTTTCGCCCCCGGAAAGCTCCTCGCCTTCGACAACGCCCTTAAGACGCTCGACATCATCGTATTATCGCGGCCTGGGAGCGACCCGGAAAAGGCTTTTGAAGAGGGCGTGGCCGAAACAGGGAGGATTTTCTCCCTCCTGAAGGCGGAACTCAGAGAGGAGGAGGCTTTCCCCCCTCCCGGCGGCGAGGTGAAGATAGCCCCGGTAATCCCCCGCGAGCGCTTCGAGAAGATGGTCGAAAAGGCGAAGGAGGAGATCTTCGCGGGCGAGGCCATACAGATAGTCCTCTCGCAGGTCTTCGAGGGAGAGGGCGAGGTAGACCCCTTCACCGTCTACCGGGCGCTTCGCACCCTCAATCCCAGTCCCTACCTCTTTCACCTCGCTATGGGCGAGGAGGTTCTCGTCGGTGCGAGCCCCGAGGTTATGGTGAGGGTGGAGGACGGCAGGGCGCTGGTGCGGCCGATAGCCGGAACGAGGCGCAGGGGGGTCGATTCCGCCGAGGATCTGGCGCTCGAAAAAGAGCTTCTGGCCGACGCCAAGGAGCGGGCGGAGCACGTGATGCTGGTGGATCTGGGGCGAAACGACCTCGGGAGGATAGCGGAACCGGGCGCAGTGCGGCTGGAGGAATCCTTCACCGTCGAGCGCTATTCCCACGTAATGCACCTCGTCTCCACCGTTTCCGCGAAGGTGAGGGAGGGACTGGACGCGCTGGACGTGCTCGGGGCGACCTTCCCCGCGGGCACCGTTTCCGGCGCTCCCAAGGTAAGGGCGATGGAGATAATCGCGGAGCTGGAGGAGCGCGAAAGGGGCGTCTATGCGGGCGCTGTCGGGTATATCGGCTTCGACGGCAACCTCGACACCTGCATCACCATACGCACGATTCTCTTTTCCGGGGGTAAGATATACCTTCAGGCGGGAGCGGGCATCGTCGCCGATTCCTCCCCCGCCTTCGAGTACGAAGAGACGCTGCACAAGTCGGGCGCGATGATCCGCGCCCTGAAGATGGCCTCGGCGGGCCTTTCAAGCTGACGACGGCTGACGACGGGAGATAAAAACATGCTCGTGATGATAGACAACTACGATTCCTTCACCTACAACCTCGTCCAGTACTTCGGGATCCTCGGGAGCGAGGTGAAGGTCTACAGAAACGACAGGATAACGGTTGAGGAGGTCGAGAAGCTCGCACCCTCCGGCATAGTGATCTCCCCCGGCCCCGGCGACCCCACCGACGCGGGGGTGAGCGTGGAGCTGATCCGGAAGATAGCGGGAAGGATTCCGGTGCTCGGGGTCTGTCTCGGCCATCAGGCGATGGGTTACGCCTTCGGAGGCTCCATAGTCCGGGCCAAGAGGGTTATGCACGGCAAGGTATCGAAGGTCTACCACGACGGCAAGGGGCTCTACGAGGGGATAGAAAACCCCTTCGACGCGACCCGCTACCATTCGCTGGTAATCGACAAGCCGACCCTGCCCGCGCGGTTTCGCCTGAACTCGTGGACCATCGAGGACGACGAGATAATGGGAATCGCCGACGACGAGGCCCGCCTCTATGGAATCCAGTTCCACCCGGAGTCGATTTTGACCCTCAGGGGTATGGATTTATTGAAAAACTTCCTTCAAATGCTCGGTTAGGGAGGACAGGACATGTTCAAGGAGATGATACGCGCCCTCGTGGCGGGAAGCGACCTTTCGGAAGCCTCGATGGTGGAGGCGATGTCGATGATAATGGGGGGCGAGGCCACCCACGCGCAGATGGCCGCCTTCCTCACCGCGCTTCGCCTCAAGGGCGAGACCGTGGAGGAGATTACCGGCGCGGCCAGGGTGATGAGGGAGAGGGCGACGAGGATAAACGTCCCGCGCGCCGCCCCCTCGGTGGACATCGACCGCGACGAGATAAACGTGGAGTACGAGACGATTCTCGACACCTGCGGCACCGGCGGCTCCGGCACCCACACCTTCAACATCTCCACGACAACGGCTTTCGTCCTGGCTGGTGCGGGGGTGAAGGTCGCCAAGCACGGCAACCGCTCCGTATCCAGCCTCTGCGGCTCGGCGGACGTGCTCGAAGCGCTCGGCGTCAACCTCGACATTCCCAAAGAGACCGTCGAAAAGTGCATTTCGGAGATAGGGATAGGGTTTCTTTACGCCCCCCTCCTCCACTCGGCGATGAAACACGTCGCCCCTGTGCGCCGCGAGATAGGCATACGCACGGTCTTCAACATCCTGGGCCCACTCTCCAACCCCGCCGGGGCGCAGTATCAGGTTCTGGGCGTCTACCAGCGGGAACTTACCTCCGTCATGGCCCGCGTTCTCGGAAACCTCGGCTCGAAGCGGGCGATGGTTGTCCACGGCTGCGACGGCATAGACGAGATAACCGTAACCGGCCCCACCTTCGTCACCGAGCTGCTGAACGGACAGGTCCGCGAATACGAGATAACCCCGGAGCAGTTCGGGATAAAGTGCGCGACGATGGAGGAGATACGGGGCGGCGACGCCAAGGTCAACGCCGGGATTGTCCGCGCCGTACTCTCCGGCGAGAAGGGGCCGAAGAGGGACATCGTCCTCCTGAACGCCGCCGCCGCCCTCTACCTTGTCGGCAAGGCCGCCGACATGGCGGAGGGAGTAAAGGCCGCCGCTTGCATCATCGACGGAGGCGAGGCGCTAAGGAAACTCGATCTTCTCGTCAAGGCCACCAATCAGTGAGCGACATTCTCCAGAAGATCGCCGCGGCGAGAAAGATCCGCGTCGAAGAGGCGAAAAAACGGGTCTCCGAAGCGGAGCTTCGGAAAATCGCCGCCAGCCGCCCTCCCGCGCTCGACGCTCTCGGCCTGCTCGGGAAGTTCCCCGCCTGGAAACGCGCCGTGATAGCGGAGGTAAAGCGAAGGAGCCCCTCGAAGGGCGAGATCGCCCCCGGAATCGACGCGGGCAAGGTCGCGGCCTCCTACGAGAGGGCGGGGGCTTTCGCCATCTCCTGCCTCACCGAGCCGGATTTTTTCGGCGGGAGTCTGGGCGACCTCGACGCGGTGCGGGGAGCGGTCAGGATTCCCGTGCTCTACAAGGATTTCGTAATCGATCCCTACCAGTTCGCCGAGGGGAGGGCGCACGGGGCGGATCTCGTCCTCCTGATTGTCGCTTTGCTCGGAGAGGAAACGGAAAAGTACCTTGAACTCGCCCATGCGGCGGGGCTGACCGCGCTGGTCGAGGTCCACGACGAGGAGGAGCTTTCCACGGCGCTGAAAACCTCCGCCCGCCTCATCGGGGTGAACAGCCGAAACCTCAAGACCTTCAAGGTGGATATCGAGGAGGGGGCGAAACTGATTTCCACGATCCCAAAGGACCGCTTCGCCGTCGCCGAGAGCGGCATAAAGAGCGTAGCGGACATGGAGATGCTGGAGAGCGCCGGGGCGCGAGCCTTCCTCATAGGGGAGAGCGTAGTGAAGGAAAGCGACCCCGAAAGGGCCCTCCGGGCTCTCGTCGAAAGGAGCGCGTGAGATGGTGCGAGTCAAAATCTGCGGAATCACCCGGCTCGAAGACGCCCTCGCCGCCATAGAGGCGGGCGCCGACGCGCTCGGCTTCGTCTTCGCGCCGAACTCCAAGAGGCTGGTGGAGGCGGAAGAGGTAGAAAAGATAACCGCCAAGCTTCCCCCCTTCGTCACCACCGTCGGAGTCTTCCAGAACCAGTCTCCGTGGGAGGTGAACGGGATCATGGACACCTGCCGCCTTCACGTCGCGCAGCTACACGGCGCGGAAACGCCTAAATACTTTTCGCTCGTCCGCTACCCGATACTGAAGGGGGTTTGCGTGTCGGGCAAAGAAGACCTCGAAAAGCTCCCGTCCTACGGGCAGGACTACTTCCTCCTCGACTCCGGGACTGGCGGCACCGGACGCACCTTCGACTGGGAACTGGCTGTGGAGGCGAAAAAGTACGGGGGGATAATCCTCGCCGGAGGGCTGACGCCGGAAAACGTCGCCGAGGCAGTCCGGATAGTCCAGCCGTGGGGGGTCGACACCTCCGGCGGCGTGGAAAGCAGCCCCGGAATAAAGGACAGGCAGAAGATCTTTGAATTCATAAAAAACGCCAGGGGTTTTTAACCTTTCAGGAGCAAGCGATATGACCGGAAACAAAAAAGGGCGCTTCGGCCCCTTCGGCGGCCAGTACGTGGCCGAAGTCCTGATGCCGATACTCGAAGAGCTTGAAACCGCCTTCCAAAAGGCGATGAAGGACCCCGCTTTCTGGAGGGAGTACCGCCAGATACTCTCGGAGTACGTCGGGAGGCCGAACCCCCTGACCTTCGCGGGGAACCTGACCCGGCAGGTGGGCGGGTGCAACATCTTCCTCAAGAGGGAGGATCTGAACCACACCGGGGCTCACAAGATAAACAACACCATCGGGCAGGGGCTCCTCGCCCGCAGGATGGGGAAGAAAAGGGTGATAGCGGAGACGGGGGCGGGCCAGCACGGCGTAGCCACGGCCACCGCCGCCGCCCTTTTCGGCCTCGAATGCGCCGTCTTCATGGGGGTGGAGGACGTTAAGCGCCAGGCCCCCAACGTCGAGAGGATGAAGCTCCTCGGCTCCGAGGTCATTCCCGTCTCCTCCGGCAGCAGGACCCTCAAGGACGCGATGAACGAGGCGATGCGCCACTGGGTCTCCAACGTGGACACCACCTTCTACGTCATCGGGACCGCCGCCGGGCCGCACCCCTACCCCGAGATGGTGCGCGAATTCCAGCGGGTTATCGGCGACGAGATCAAGGCGCAGTGCCAGGGACGCTTCGGAAAGCTACCCGACGCGGTGGTAGCCTGTATCGGAGGGGGCTCGAACGCGATAGGAGCCTTCACCGCCTTCCTCGACGACCCGGTCAAGCTGGTCGCTGTGGAGGCTGCCGGAGAGGGCATAGAGACAGGCAAACACGCCGCCTCGATAGCGGCAGGACAGATCGGCGTCCTCCACGGGCAGAAATCCTACCTCCTGCAGGACGAGGGCGGACAGGTGAAGGAGGCCCATTCGATCTCGGCGGGCCTCGACTACCCCGGCGTCGGGCCGCAGATAGCCGATCTCGGCCGCACGGGGAGGGTTGACGTGCGCTCCGCCACCGACGAGGAGGCCCTCAGGGCCTTCCACCTCCTCACCCGCTCCGAGGGGATAATTCCCGCCCTCGAATCCTCCCACGCCCTCGCCCGCGCCATCGACGTTGCGAAAGAATTTCCGAAGGAGGCCAACATCGTCGTCAACCTCTCCGGTCGCGGCGACAAGGATCTCGCCACCGTTCTTTCGCACCTCAAGGAAGGAGATATACGATGAGCCGCCTCACCGAAAGTCTTTTAAAGGCGAAGGAGGCGGGGAAAAAACTGCTCGTTCCCTTCTTCACCGGATTCTACCCCGACGAGGAGACCTTTATCGGGCTCCTGAAGGCGGCGCAGAGGGCCGGGGCCGACGCCGTCGAGGTCGGCATACCCTTTTCCGACCCTTCCGCCGACGGGCCGGTGATACAGCGGACCAGCCAGCTTGCGCTCCAGTCCGGGGCGACGCTGGAGGGGATATTCCGCGCGGTAAAGAGGGCGCGGGCCGAAGGGCTCGTCATCCCCCTCCTCTACATGACCTACTACAACCCCGTCCACAACATGGGGAGCGAGAAATTCAGCCAAAGCGCGAGGGAGAGCGGGGCCGACGGCGTGCTGGTGGTGGATCTGCCGCCCGAGGAGGCCGGTGAGTTTGCCCCTGCGGCCAGAAGCGCCGGGCTCGACACGGTCTTCCTCGTCGCCCCGACGACCCCGGAAAAGCGCCTTCCATTGGTCCTCAAGGAGGCGAGCGGTTTCGTCTACTGCGTCTCCGTGGCCGGGGTGACAGGGGAAAAGAAGCCGGTGACGGAGCTGGTGGCCGAAATGGTCGCGAAGGTCCGCCCGCTTACCAACCTTCCCGTTCTCGTCGGCTTCGGCGTCTCGACGCCAGCGGGGGCGAAGGAGATAGCGAAGGTCTCCGACGGAGTCATAGTCGGCAGCGCCCTCTTGGAGAAGCTCGGCGACGAGACCGGGGAAAAGGCTGTGGCGAAAGCCGAAAACTTTCTCCGCGAACTGAGAGCCGCTTTAGACAGCTAATTTCGGCTTCCTCTTTCGGCGAAGGGCCGCGTTGTTTCTCGGGCGCGAGTCTCGGCGTAGTAACGCTACTGCCTTCGACCGCGCGCCCTGCGGACGCCTTGCCCTTCGCCGAAATAGTTTGCCGGGATTCCTCGCGATGGTTTTCGGAGCACTAGGCCCTTCTTTTAAGGAGGGCCGTTTTTTTGCCTTTAATTTTCAAGACGAACCGGCAAAGATGAACAATTGATGGGAACATTCAGTAAAAAACGCATTCTCTTGGTAGCCGTCGCGGCGCTTGCGGCGCTGGCGCTTCTTTTCGTCGTCGTCCGCCATGAGACCTATACCCTAGAGATCACCCGCAACCTGGTGGATCTCGGCCTCGGCCGCCCTGTGCGCATGGTTCTTCTGGCGGACCTTCATATCGACGGCCCCATTGGCGAACTCGACAGAAAGGTCGCGAGGGAGGTCGCGGCTTACCGTCCGGAGGTGGTCATCCTGGCGGGAGACATCGTCAACTCCAAAAAGGGATTTCCGGGCCTGACCGAATTTCTGGAGCTGGCCGAGTGCGGGGCGAAGGTGCTGGCGATCGAGGGGAACTGGGAGGAGGACCTCCTGCTCCCGGAGGAAAAGACCCGGCTTGCCGGGATAATAGCCCGAAGGGGCGGCGTTTTTCTCTTCGAGGAGTGGTTCGACTACGATTCGGGCGGCGTGAAGCTGCGCTTCGGCGGTCTCGGGGGGTTTTACAGGTCCGACAAATGGCGGGACCTGCTGAAAAGAGAGCCGGAGGGGGAGCCGAAGAGAATACTTATCGCCCATTCGCCCGCCGTAAGGGATTACCTGCGCGAGGGAAAGTTCTCGCTAATCCTCGCGGGCCACACCCACGGCGGGCAGATAGCGCCGCTGGCCTTTTTCCTGAAGCCCTTTTCCATACTGGGAAGGTATTCCTCGGGCTGGTACGGAGGCGCTCCACCGCTTTACGTGACGCGGGGGGTGGGGACATCTCACATACCGGTTAGAATTGGCTCAAAGCCTGAGATTTCGCTTTTCGAGTTGTATTAGGGCGGCTTCGGCTTTTCCCGCCATGCGAAGCCTGCCCTCGGAATCTTTTACCGGGGGTCGCCGCCTTGCGCCGGGCGCTTGCCGTAGTCACGCTACTGTCTGCGCGCCCTTGCTCGGCGGCTCCTTGCCTGACGAAAAAATCCAAAGCCGTTTGTAAAAACTCCGTCATTCTCGCCCGCAGGGCGGGAATCCATAAAATAGTTGTGTAGGTCGCGATTGAGAAACACGGTTGTTGGGGCCCGTAAGCGAAACCCAACAAATACAACGAAAATAAGCTTTACAAATGTCGGGTATCGCTACTCTCCACCCGACCTACGACTAAATAGATTTCCACCGTTCAGATGCCCTCTTTTCGGCGATTCGCTTCTCGACCCCTTTTTTTTCTAACTCGAGTTTGTAGAACTCGCGAATTATCTCCTCCATTCGCTTGTATAATAAATCCATCTCCTTGGACCATGTAACAGCAAGCGGAAAGCTGATTTTCTTGACCACGACACGACTCTTGCCCGTGTTTGTGAGGATGTTCTCATGCGGCCAGCAATCAACTTCTGTTTTATCGCCATTAGGCGTGGTTGAGACGTATCCTCCCTTTTCCAGAATCGGTCCGAGAAGTCCAAGGGCAAATCTAAGCTGCCCAGTTATCCCTTGGCGCGTCGCTCTCGCCATACCGCTCGGTGCATTCTGATCGTCAAGAGTTTCCCAAGCAATTTTCGTTTTAATGTGCTCCTGAACAATCTCATTAGTTTTCTGACACAGTGCGCCAACTTCCCTTTTAATCTCGACCAAGGTTTCCTTTGGCAGTAAAAGGGTCTTATCGGGATATTTCTCGACGTAACTGGTAGTTAGTCTTAAGTATTCCTGACTAAGGAAACCGGGGATTGTGGCAAGAAAACGATCAACAGTTGACTTCATCTCCTCTCGAAGTCCATCAATTTTATTTTTCATGATTTCTAGTTCTGTATCCATCTCATCTCCTTTCAGCACTAGACATCAACATCATATGCTTTACTTCCTCTGTTAATTTGCAGGATTCTTTATTTTATCAGCTTTTTCACCTTGTCCAGGCTCTTCTCCATGTCGGATTTCTTGTCTTTTTTCTTTTCGGCTGAGCGCTTTTTCGCCAGTTCGTAATCCTTTTCCACCTCTTCGGCGCGTTCCCGCTCCCATTCTTTTTGCCGTTCACGGTCCCTGCGGCGGCCGCGCTCCTCGTCCCATCTCGAATGGCGGGGGCGCTCCCACTTCTCCTCGCCGAAATAGCGCGGGGGGAAATGGCTTATCACCTGCGCGTAGTATCTGTTGGGGTCGTCCTCTCCCATGTCCAGAACCACGTAATCCCTGTCGTCGTTCACGAGAAACGCCGGGCGGTATCCGGTGCGCCTCCAGGCGTTTCCCTCGAAGTAGAAATATAATTCCCGCCCGAAATCGTAATAGATACCAAGTCTCGGGTAGTAGAGGTAGCTGAAGATCATCCCCGCGTCGGGCCTCGGAGTCCACGGCGGGGGAGGGGGCGGAGGAGGTGGCGGCGGCGACGGGGGAGGAGGCGCGGCGACCTGCTTTTGCCCGCCCGAGTTGATGTTTATGTTGATATCCACCCCGGCCCTAGCGCTCCCCGCGGCCACAGCAGTCAAAAGCGCGCACGCAAGGATGATCATTCTAAATTTGCAGTTCATATGTGCCTCAATCCGGCCTGCCTGCCCAAGTGTAAACAAATTACCTTCGAGCCGATAAGTTCATATAATCTCACTTATCGGCGAGCCTTCTTTTCGTTCCCCCTGGGGCCCGTACGCGGCGCAACGAGTGGGGGCGTCGGGCCGGCGCGGGGTCTTAACGGAGCGAAGCGTAGTGGGTGCCCCGTATGGCCCAGCCGGAACGAAGTGGTCGCTCGTCAGAGCGAGCGACGAGTCCGGGCTGAGTTTTGGGCCACCTTTTGCTCACTCAAAAGGTGGCTAGGAGCGCGAGGCAAAGCCTCGCAAGTTGTAAATCGGCGGGCCGAGCCCGCCCTACAGAACTACCCCTGGTTC
>SCTA01000036.1 GCA_004322275.1 bacterium | reverse complement strand
CTATGCTGGCGGTATTGTTGGGTTTCGCTTAAAGGTTTCCTTATTAAGGTCTTCTCGCAAGGCCCAGGTTTTGCTGCCGCTCTCCGCTTCGTGGTCATGGTCGCTCAACGCCAACCTACACGACACATAGATGTAAAAATTTTACCTTCGAGCCGATAAGAGAAAAAACCCCTCCTCTTATCGGCGAGCCTTCTTTTCGTTCCCCTTCGGGCCCGTACGCGGCGCAACGAGTGGAGGCGTCGGGCCGGCGCGGGGTCTTAGCGTAGCGTAAGCGGAGCGGGTGCCCCGTACGGCCCAGCCGGAACGAAGTGGTCGCGCCAAAGGCGCGAGCGACGAGTCCGGGACGATTTCTTGGTCACTTCTTTCTAAAAGAAGTGACAAGGGGCTTGGGGCAGAGCCCCAAACAAAGCAGATTGGCGGGCCGAGCCCGCCCTCCACTTAATCCCCTACTCTCCGAAAAGCGCCCTCTTGACGTCGAAGAGCGTCTCGTATTCCTCGAAGGGGAGGTTTTGTTCCCGGAGGTGGGCGGCGAGAAGGTCTTTGGCGAAGGTGCGGCGGGCCCTTGGGGCGGCGCACCTGTCGGAGAGGCCGTCGCCGACGAAGACCACTTCGCGCCCTTCGGCGGCAAGCTCCTCCACCCGCGAAGATTTACAGGTTCCGCAGTAGCCGCACTCGGGGTTCATGTGGGGGGTCGATATTTCGGCCCCTCCCTCCTTCGCGCCAAGTATCCCCGCCCTCACCGGCAGCTTCACCCCCGCCTCCCCGAGCATCTCCTCTATGTAGAAGTCGAGGCCGTCGCTGAGTATCTCCACCCGCCAACCCCTCTTCACCGCCTCGGTGACCAGCGCCGTGAAGCCGGGATCGAGGTAGTGATGGCTCCGAATATATTCGCGCCACTCAAGCGGGGTGCCGCCGAGCATGGGGCCGAGCAGTTCGTAAGCCCGCCGCGAGCCGAACCTGCCCTTGCCGTAGTCGTCGTCTATCTCTTTCCAGGCGTCGCCTTCGGAAAACCTTTCAATGAAGGACATGCCGACGTTAGAGGTGGCCGAGGTGCCGTCGAAGTCGAGCAGCAGTACGGGAGCTTCTCTCATTTGGGGCCGAGAAGCGCGGCGAGGTTGTTCCCGAGTACGGCTGCTTTCTCTTCTTCCGTCAGCCCGCCCTCTTCCATCGCCTTTTTGTAGCGGGGAAGGCCGAGAAGCGGGTAATCGCTGCCGTAAAGGAGGCGGCCTATGCCCGCAGAGGCGGCGAAGGCGCGGAAGACCTCCGGCTTGTAGAGGTAGGGGAGCGCGGCGGTGTCGTAGTAGACGTTTTTCAAGACTTCGTCCGCCTCCTTCTTCAGGAGGTGAAAGACGAAGAGCGCCCCGCCCATGTGGGCAAAGATCCAGAGGGTGCGAGGGTGCGCCTTTACGAGGTCGTAGAGGTCGCGCGGGCTCATCTGGGCCTTGCCGGGGTAGTGGTGGCCGACCGGCTTGTTGGTGTGGAGGAGTAGCGGGACGCCCGCGTCGGCGCAAAGCTCCGCGAGGGGGGCTATCTTCTCCCTCACTCCCGCGCCCAGCCCGTCGTGGTAGGTCGCCACCTCCCCCACCCCTCTGGCCCCGGCTTCGAGGCACCTTCTGGCCTCCTGTATCGCCGACCTGCCGCGCAGGGGGTTGACGCAGGCGAAGGGGATTATCCTCTCGGGGAAGCGCTTCCCGGCGTCGAGGACGTAATCGTTGCATAGAATCTCTTTCCCCGCGTCGCTCCACGGGAAACCGAAGGAGACGGCCCTGTCCGCGCTCCACGAGTCGAGCTCGTTCACAAGCTCCGCCGCGCCGACCAGCATCGAGCGCGGGTCTTCGTAGAGGAGCCGGAAATTCTCCTCCCCCTCGAAGAATTTCTCGCGGTTATTGCGTATCTCGGGAGGGCTTATGTGGGTGTGCGCATCAATAATCATAGGGTCCCTCGATAAAGGGTTTTTAAAATAATAGCTACAGGCGCGGTAACTGTCCATAGGCCTGACAAGTAGAGTTGATAAGGCGCTTGATGTTATTTGCGGTTTTTACCAGTTTTTCGGCCTTGTACGCTTGTTGCAAACGGCTCCGTATGGTAACTTTTTCTTTTAAAACGCTGTTCTTCAAGGACCTCGATGCGGATTTTTTACTGGATAGCCGCCGCCTACCTCATCGGCGCAATACCCTTCGGGATAATTTTCTCGCTGATTATGGCGGGAATCGACCCCCGCGCCTCGGGTTCCGGAAATATCGGCGCTACCAACGTGCTCCGCACCATCGGCAAAAAAGCGGGGCTTTTCACCCTTATCGCCGACCTCCTGAAGGGCGCGCTCCCCGTCTGGGCCGCCTCCGTCTTCCTGAAAGAGCCCCACGGCGTGGCGCTGGTGGGGTTTGCGGCCTTCGCGGGCCATCTCTTTCCGATATATCTCGGCTTTCGCGGAGGGAAGGGGGTCGCCACGGGCGCGGGGGTCATGCTTGTCGCCTCCCCCGCCACCCTCGCGGTTTCGACGATGGTTTTCGCCCTCCTCCTCGCGTGGAAGAAGATTGTCAGCCTCGGCAGCATCTTCGCCTCGATTATAATGCCGCTCGCGGCCTACCTCCTCGGCGAGCCGGAGTATACAATTCAGCTTGCCGGGGCGCTCGCGACGTTGACGATTCTGAAGCACAGGTCTAATATCCTTCGCCTTGTAAAGGGTGTCGAACCGCGGATAGTTCCGTGGGCGAGGGGCAAGGGATGACAAAGAGCGACAAGCTGCGAAAAATTCCCGCCGTCGAAAAGGTTTTGCAGACTCCTGCGCTGCTTGGCCTCGCCGGTGAGCGCGAAATTCCCCGCACGGTTTTGATCCGCGCCGTAAGGGAGACTCTGGAGGAACTGCGCAAATCCGCGCTGGCCGGGGGGAAGATCGATACTAATCTCGACGCCGTGGCCGGGCTCTGCGCCCTGCGCGCCGAAAAACTGAACATTCCCGCCATGCGCCGGGTAATCAACGCCGCCGGGATCGTCCTCCACACTAACCTCGGAAGAGCGCCTCTGGCAAAAGCCGCGATAGAGGCGATGAAGGAGGCGGCGGGATACTGCAACCTCGAATACGACCTCGAAAAGGGGTCGAGGGGCCACCGCCACGACCTCGTCGCCGGGCTCCTTGGCGAGCTTACGGGGGCCGAGGCCGCGCTAGTCGTGAACAACAACGCGGCGGCGGTTCTGCTGGTTCTCGGCGCTCTCGCCCGGGGCAGGGAAGTGATAGTCAGCAGGGGTGAACTGGTCGAGATAGGCGGGGCCTTCCGAATCCCGGAGGTAATGGCGCAAAGCGGCGCGGTGCTGCGTGAGGTCGGCTCCACCAACAAGACCCGGCTGGCCGACTACGAGGCCGCCATCGGGCCGGATACCGCCATGCTCCTCAAGGTCCACACCTCCAATTACCGCGTCCTCGGCTTCACCGAAGAGGTAACCCTCGAGAATATGACGGCGCTGGGGAAAAAATACGGGCTCATAACCGCTAACGACCTCGGGAGCGGCCTCTTTTTCGACGTCGGCGCGACCGGGGGAGACTTTGAGCCCTCCGTCTTCGACACGGTGGCCACCGGGGCCGACATCGTCACCTTCTCCGGCGACAAGCTCCTCGGCGGGCCTCAGGCGGGGATAATCGTCGGCAGCGAAGCGGCCGTGGGGGCCTGCCGGAAGCATCCCCTGATGAGGGCGCTCCGCCCCGATAAGGTCACCCTCGCCGCCCTCGAAGCCACCCTCCGTCTCTACCGCGACCCGGAGCGCGCGAAGCGCGAGATACCCGCGTTGCGTATGATGCTGGCCTCGGAGGGCGAGCTGAAAACCGCGGCGGAGAGGATTGCCGTAGCGGTGCGCGGATTCGCCCCAAGAGGCGTAGAGGTGAGCGTGATTTCTGAAACCTCCGAGGCCGGGGGCGGCTCCCTTCCGCTGGCCTGCTTCCCCACCTGGGCGGTGGCGATAGAGCTTCAGGGAGGGGGAATCTCCAAGCTCGAAGAAACCCTCCGCCGGGGCTCGCCGCCGGTAATCGCCCGCGTAAAGGAAGACGCCCTCCTCATCGACCCGAGGACCCTCCTGCCGGGAGAGGAAGAGGAAGTCATAAAAGCCCTCGAACCGGCCCTGAACGGCGGGGGAGCGGCGCTTTGAAGGAGACGATCGCCCTTGCCGCCATACTCACCGGCGGGCAGGCCAAAAGGATGGGCGGGGAAAAGCACCTCGCGCAGATCGGCGGCCACCCCCTCGTCGAACTGGTCTACAAGGCCGTAAGCCCCCTCGCCGAAGAGACCGTCTGCGTCGGCGAAGGCGCGCAGCTTGACAGATTCGGCGTCAAAGTTCTCCCCGACCTCTTCCCCGGAGCCGACTCCCTCGGCGGCATCGCCACCGCGCTCGACTACGCCTGGAAAAAGTCAGGCCCCGACAGCCTCGTCCTCTGCGTCGGGTGCGACATGCCCTTCATCCGCAGCGGCATGGTAGAGGCTCTCGCCCTCCTCGCCCACGGCCACGACGGGGCCGTACCCAGATTCGCCAAGGGTTACGAACCCCTCCTCGCCGTCTACCGCGCCCGTGTCTTCAAGGATGCGTTTCGGCTCATCACCGAAAAAAACCTCCGCATCAGCGACCTCTTCAAGAAGATAGACGCCTTCGAGATGGACGAGCTCACCGCCCGCGAAGTCGACCCCCTCCTGCGCTCCTTCCTCAACGTCAACTTCCCCGAAGACCTACGCGCCGCCCGCCTCCTCGCCGTAGGGGAAAAGAAAGAAGGGAGAAGGAGGTATTAAGGAGAGTTCCCGATTCGATGATGGCAGTGAAAGGCTACAATATGACGACAAAAAACACAGTCGATTTAACGAAGTTTAACGATAAGGCCATTCTTCCGTATGAGCTGCGGCGCGAAGATTTTCAGATGGCGATGCAGGACGTTTATGATTTTTTCTTCGACGTGAATTCCGGTCTTGCCACGAAGGGACTTCAACGCCTTGATGAAATGCTCAGACCTGCAATCATGTCAGGAGTATTGTCCGACATGCTTACGGCGAGTCTTGCGAAACATTCCCGTGTTTTGACCGAAAATAAGTATTTCAATGGACATCCCGATTTGATTGTACAAGGAGTATATGCCGGGAATGCGGTGAAATCAGGTTCAGATGGAGTTGAAATAAAGACAACGCGCAAAACCGGAGGGGCAGTAGATACTCATGGAGCCAGAGACCAATGGATGTGCGTCTTCGTTTATAATGTCGATAACGAGTCGGAACCTGTCTCTGACCGCAAGGCCATGACCTTTATCGAGGTTTACCTGGGGAAAGTATCCGTCGATGATTTTCGTAAAAATCCTCGTGGTGAACTGGGCACGCGCACTGCAACGCTTCATAAGGACGGAATAAAAAAACTCCGGGAAAACTGGCTCTACAAACTATAACTGGCCGTTGCAGCGATAAGAGGTCAATTTGGGTATGGCCTCACGGGCCATGTTAAAGTAATGCTCGTCTTTTTCCACCCCGATGCTCGCGTATCCGACAGCTTCCGCAGCGGCTAACGTCGATCCTGCGCCCGCAAATGGGTCCAGGATAACCCCTTCTCCCAATGGCAACACAGCCCGCAACAATTGACGCAAGAAAGCTTGTGGCTTAAGGCTGGGATGCGGAGCAATATTGCGTTCGGCTTTTCTTGTCGGACCAGATTCGATAACGTCACCGAAAGGCTTGTCTTTGCCGGGGCGACGGAACCCGCCCGTCTTCCACTTGCGCAAATTATCCTGAATCCTGCCATCAACAGGCTTACGGAAAACAACCCACGGTTCCCACATTGATCGCGGCATCACGCTGATTTCTTCAAACTCTATATGTGCGTCTTTTGGACGGTCTCCGCCTCGCATTGTCATTGTCAGACGTATAATTTCGCCTCGCCTTTCCAATCCCGCATCTGCAAGAGCGCCGGAGACAATGTATGATACGAGGGGATTTGAGGCTACGACAACATGTGCCCCGGGAACCAGTTTAGGCAAAAGCAATCGCGCCCACAGAAAGAAAAAAGACCTTATTTCCTCAAGCTGTTTATGGGTCAGCGTGGTAAAGCGGGGCAAGGGGGATCTGGTGTGACCATCGAAAGATGGGGGTATCCGCCAGACACCGCCTTTCCCGCTGCGAAGTTTTAATTGTTGCTCCGCCGAGTACTCGTGAAGCCCGTAAGGCGGGTCAGTAACAACGGCGTGAATGCTGTTATCGTCTCGTTGTTTCATCCATTGAAAACAGTCAGAGTTAAAAAGGATGGTTTTCCCGGATTTGAAAGGTTCCTGCCCCTTACCGCTCGCAACGATATCGAGTTCGTTTTCCGGCTCTTTTCTGCGCAAAGTGTACAGGCCACGAGACTCCCGGAGAAAAAGGTCGGGGGTGTTCAGACGAAGGTAAGACCGAACCGAGGAAGATGGTGTCGGTCCGATAATCTGCGCTACATTTTCCTCGATTTCCTTAACCGACAATGATTTTCCGTTAATATCCAAAACCTGCCTGATTGCGTCCCTTACTCGCCCGGGTTGGTATCTGTTCTTCTCTCCGCACATGCCTATCCCCTTTAAATAATACTTTTAAAAGAGACGATAGACGTCTGGACGTCTTCTGTCAAGACTGAGGACGACCGAAAAATAACCATATATCACTCGCTTCGTTTTAGGGCGTTACAAAAAGAAGGCTCGTCCAAAAACGAGGTAATGAAATGTTTTTGGACTCGAAGGTAGTTTGTCTGCACGTATTCTTTGAATAGCTGTAAAACGATTTACCTTCGCGAACAAAAGCTCAAACCGATTTCGCTTTTGTTCGAGCCTTCTTTTCGTCCTCCTCGGAGCCCGTACGCGGCGCAACGAGTGGAGGCGTCGGGCCGGCGCGGGGTCTTAACGGAGCGAAGCGTAGTGGGTGCCCCGTGCGGCCCAGCCGGAACGAAGTGGTCGCGCTTCTTGAAGCGCGAGCGACGGGTCCGGGCTGAGTTTTGGGCCACCTTTTGCTCACTCAAAAGGTGGCTAGGAGCGCGAGGCAAAGCCTCGCAAACATGGAACGCTTTTCACGGTAATAAAGTCTCTGGATTCCCGCCTGCGCGGGAATGACGACAGAGGTGTGTCGGCTTTCGTTCCTCAAGCGCGACCTGCACGACTAATTACCCCTTCTCCCCCTGATACAGCGTCGCGACGCCGAAGGTAAAGTCCGTATAAGTGACCCCGGTGAACCCGGCGCCGGACATCATCTTCGCGAAAACCTCCCTCGGGGGGAAGCCCTCGACGCTTCTGGGGAGGTAGCGGTAGGCCTCGAAGTTGCCGGAGACGAGCCCTCCCATGAGGGGGAGGACTCGGTGGAAGTAAAAGCCGTAGAAGGCGCGGACGAGAGGGTTCGGGGGCATTGAAAAATCGAGTATCAGTGCGGTGCCGCCGGGTTTTAAGACCCTCGCCATCTCGCGTAGCGCGACCTCCCGCCTAACCACGTTCCTTATGCCGAAGGCTATCGTCACCGCGTCGAAATAGCCGTCGCGGTAGGGCAGCTCCTCGGCGGAGAGCGCCTGAAAGGTGATCGCGTCCTCCATACGGTGCTTCTTGACCTTGGGAAGCCCCGCGATAATCATCGGAAGGGTGATGTCGCCGCCGAAGACCGTCGCTTGGGGGCGCGAGCGCACTATCTCTATCGCCACGTCGCCGGTGCCGCAGGCGAGATCGAGGACGGAAAGACCCCTTCCCTCCGGCAGGCGCGCGACCATCTTCCTTCGCCAGCCCGCGTCCACCCCGAAGCTGAGGAGGCGGTTGAGGGTGTCGTAGGTGGGGGCTATGGCCCCGAACATCGCCCTTATCGCGCGGGTTTTTTCAAGGGCCTCGTCCGCGCTCTTTTCCGCCGCCATCAGCCGCCTCCCACGAAGCGTATTATTTCGATTTTGTCGCCTTCGCAAAGGACCGTTTCGGCGAACAGTTCTCTGGACAGTATCTCGCCGCGAAGTTCGACGACCGTCCGCTCGGGAGCGACGCAAAGGCCAGAAAGCAGTTCGCAGACCGTCTTCCCCTCCCCGCACTCGGCCTTCTTGCCGTTGACTATGATTTCCACAACAACCTCATTATTGAAAAGCGCCGACGGTAAGATTTGAAGCATCTTCTCCGCCCGTTATCAAGGTCTGGTCGAAATCCTTGAAGACCGGCTCCAGACCGGCTTCGAGCAGCATCCGGGAAACCTCGGCCGGAGTCCTCTTGTCCTCCACCGCGAACTGCTCTTCGGCCTCGCCGGGCTTGGAATAACCCCCCGGCTCGGTGCGCGAACCCGCGCTTATGGCGGTGAAGCACAGCGGAGCGAGGCCGTCGCGGAACTTCGCGGTTTCCCGCGTGGAGAGGGTGAGCCCAACGTCGGGCAGGAGGAGGCGAAGGGCCAGAGCCATCTGGGCCAGTTCCCTGTCGCTAATCGGGCTCGGCGGGTTGAAGTGGCCCGCCGCGCTGCGAATCCTCGGAAAGGAGATAGACACCTGCGTCCGCCAGTGGGCTTTTTCGAGCCAGAGGGCGTGGAGAGCGAGAGATATCGCCTCTACGCGCCACGGTCCGAGGCCGAGGAGCGCGCCGATGCCGACCTTGCGCAGCCTCGCCTCCCCTACCCTGTCGGGGGTGCTGATGCGCCTTTTGTAATCGGCCTTGCGCCCCCTGGGATGGACGCGGGCGTATATCTCCGGGTCGTAGGTCTCCTGATAGACGGTAACACCCTCGACGCCGGAGGAACCCAGCAGCCCGTACTCCTCCGTCTCCATCGGGTAGACCTCCACCGAGATGGAGGGGAAGCGCGGGGCGAGGAGTCTTGAAGTGCGCGCCAGAGCCTCTGGAGGCACTGCCTTCGGCGATTCGCCGGAGACCAGAAGGATGTCGCGGAAACCCTCGTCCCAGAGGAACTCCCCTTCCTTTTGCGCCTCCTCGCCGGTGAGGGTGACGCGGCGCACCTCGTTCTGCCTCGCGAAACCGCAATAGAGGCAGGAATTGGTGCATTCATTGGAGAGGTAGATGGGGGCGTAGAGGCGCACGACCCTCCCGAAACGCTCTCTGGTCACCCTTCTGGCCCTCTGGGCAAGCTCTTCGAGGTAAGCGCCGCCCGCCGGGGAGATGAGCGCGAGAAAGCCCGAAAAGCTCAAGTTCCTTGAGGCCAGAGCGCTTTCAACCTCCGCCCTGCCCGCCGATTCCGAACGCAACGAAAGCTCCCTCGCGCGGGCGAAGTCAAAATTGTCGAAAAAACTCATTCGATGAATCCCGTCAGGGGGCTTGAGGGGCTGGCGACGCGCGAGGAGGAGGCCAGCCCGGCCAGAAACCCCTCGCGCCCCGCCTCCGCGCCCTTTTTGAAGGCGCGGGCCATTGCAACCGGGTCGTCGGCTACCGCTATGGCGGTGTTGACGAGCACTGCGTCCGCCCCCATCTCCAGCGCCTCGGCTGCGTGGGAGGGAGCGCCGAGCCCCGCGTCCACCACGACGGGAATGCGGGCCTGCTCGATTATTATCTCTATGGAGGCGCGGGTAATTATCCCCCTGTTGGAGCCTATCGGCGAGCCGAGCGGCATCACCGTGGCGGCCCCCGCCTCCTCAAGGCGCTTCGCCAGCACCGGGTCGGCCCCTATGTAAGGGAGCACGATGAAACCCTCCTTCACGAGGATTTCCGTCGCCTTCAGGGTCTCCACCGGGTCGGGCAGGAGATAGCGGGGCTCCGGGGTAACTTCGAGCTTTATCCACGGCTCCATCCCGGAGGCGCGGGCGAGTCTGGCGAGGCGAACCGCCTCCTCGGCGGAGCGCGCCCCGGAGGTGTTGGGCAGCAGGAGGTAACGCTCGGGGTCTATGAAATGGAGGATATCCTCCTCGGGGCGCGTAAGGTCTACCCGCCGGAGGGCCACGGTCACTATCTGGGCTCCGGAGGCGAACAGCGCCTCGGCCATCTTCGCGGGGCTTCCGAATTTTCCGGTGCCCACGAGGAGCCTCGAAGAAAATTTACGCCCGGCTATAACGAGAAAATCGCCCGCGGGGGCTTCGTTTGTCATTTTTTTGAACCTCTCTTGCAGTTGAACCAATAGTATAACTTATTTGCGCCGCGAAGGTCCAAGAACAAGAAAAACCGTTACCATTCCGGCTTTAAGGACATCAAAAGTCATCAAATATAAAGTTTTTGTTAACCGGAGGAAAAGCGTATGACGAAAATTTTTAAGGCTCTGCTTCTCGGATTCCTCGGAATCTTCACTTCTTCAGTGGCCCTTGCGGCGGCGGGCGTCTCGGACAGCGGGGAAATACAGGCGCTCCTTGGCAAGGAGCCGAAAAACGTAATCGTCCTCGACGTGAGGACTCCCGGGGAATGGCGCGGGGGCTTCATCAAGGGGGCGCTCCTCATCCCGATGCGCGACGTGCCCGGAAGCCTCGGGAAAATCCCGAAGGACAAAAAAATAGTCGTAGTCTGCGCCACCGGGGCCAGAAGCGGCGCGGTCGCCTCCTACCTCGACGAATCCGGGTACAAATGGGTGAAGAACTACACCGGCGGCATGGTGGACTGGCAGAGGAAGGGTCTCCCCGTCGAAAAAAATCTTCCCTGAAAAGGTGGCCTCTCTTTTGTCCGATAGTCTGGCGCAGGTGTTCCGGAGTGGTATACTGCTGAAAAACAGACGGCAAAAAGGAGGACAAGATGACTTCGGCTGAAATTTACGAATTAATGAACGGCAACCCCTTCTTCTATCTGGCCACGCTCGACCGCGACACTCCGAGGGTGCGCGGGATGATGCTCTTCAAGGCGGGGGCTGACGGTATCTACTTTCACAGCGGCACCTTCAAGGCGCTCCACAAACAGATTGTAGCCAATTCGCGGGCCGAGCTCTGCTTTTTCGACCCAAAGTCGGGCACGCAGGTGCGCGTCAACGGCAACCTAGAGATCGTCGAAGGCGACGCGATGAAGCTTGAGATGATCAAACACCCGTCCAGAGCGTTTCTGAAAAAATGGATGGAGGAGGGCGACGCGAAGGAGTTCCTTAAAAAATTCTCCGTCTACCGGCTGCACGGCGGTACGGCGACCGTCTGGACCTTCGCCACCAACTTCGAGCCCCAGGAGTGGAACCCGCTTTAAACCTGCGCTATTGAAATTCAAAAGCCCCCGATCACCGGGGGCTTTTTTATTCCATTCGTAACTGGCATACGTGTAGACAATCTACCTTCGAGTCCAAAAACATTCCGTTACCTTGTTTTTGGACGAGCCTTTCTTTTCGTTCCCCTTCGGGGCCCGTAGGTGACGCAGGGAGCGGAGGCGGAAAGGGCGGCGGGGGGGTCTTAGTGAGCGTAGCGAACGGGTGCCCCCTCACGCCCCCGCCGCAGCGACCGGTCGCTCGAAGAGCGAGCGGAACCTTCCGGGCCGAGTTTTGTCCCACTTTTTCGACAAAAAGTGGGGCGCGGGTGCGGGGCGCGCCAAGCCCCGCTAGCTGTAGACCGATGGGCTAAAGCCCATCCTACATAAGTATACATAAGCAGATGTTTTGTCGGCTTGAGGAACGAAAGCCGACCTACTTTTCTACATTAATGTTTTTAAATAATGGTGGGCCGAGCCCACCCTACACGACTACAGCCCTTGGGTTTTTTTATTAACCTGGTCAAACAGGGCGCGCGCGTTCGGATCGTCGGGAAGATCGTGGCTGACCTCGTCCAGAATCTTCCGCGCCTCCTTCTGCCAGCCGCGAACGGCGTAGGCCTCGGCGACGCGCAGAAGGTGGAACCAGCCATGCTCCTGATCTATCCTGTAGCAGTGTTTGAAGACCTTTACGGCGGCCTCGGCGTAAGGCTCCCCCTGGCTGATGTAGAGGAGACCCAGCGGGATGAGGGCTTCGAGCATGTTCTGGTTAGTGTTGGTGATAATCTGGTAGGCGCGTATGGCCCCCTCGGGGTCGTTCTGCGCCTCTTTGAGCCTCGCCCACAAAAAACCGACCGTGGAGTTGGTCTTGGCGTCGCTGAGGTAGAGTTCGGTGAGGGTCTCCTCGGCCTCCTCAAGCTGGCCCAGATCGAGATAGCTGGCTCCGAGGATAAGGATGGCCTCCCTATCGTTGGGATGGGTTTCGAGACGTTTCCTTAAAAGGGGTACGGCTTCGGCCCCCCTATGCAGCTCGCGCAGGGTGGCGGCGACGGCGTAGAGGGCGCTGGTGAACTCCGGCGCTCCGGCGAGAGCCTTCTCGTAATATTTTCTGGCGGCCTCCATCTGTCCCTGCAGCCCTTCCAGAAGACCGCGCGTGTAGGCTACGGCGGGTGAGCCCGCGTCGATCTTCTCGGCTTCCTTCAGGCGTTTCGCCGCCAGCTCAAGCTCGCCCTGCTGGAGGGCGACGTATCCTTCACGAAAGACGTTCGAGAGGTTTTCAAAGAGGGGCTTTTCATGCTCGGGCATGGATTCGAGGTAGAGGTAAAAGACATCCTCGAAATGCTCCTCGATCTCCTCGCCGTGGGTATCGCCGCAGGAGGGGGAGGCGCAGCCCCCGCAGGAGGGCTCGAAAAGGCGCTTGGGCTTTTCCTCCTCCTCGCGGACGGGTTTTTTAGAAGCCTTCGCGGGGCCGATGGAGTTGAGGAGGGTGGTCGCCCTCTTCTTTAGATCGTCCTCTTTCCCGGCGAGGGTAAGGGCGAGCAGCGCGTGCTCCCTGGCCTTGTCCACGTCGAACTGGCCGAAGCACTCCGCCTCGTGAAGATTTTTCTCGACCAGCTTCTCCCGGCAGAGCCTCGCGCCCTTGCGGGCCTCGGTTACAGCGGGGTCTTTGTCGAGGACTTCCTCGTACCAGGAAAGCGCCTCGCTGTAGTTTTGCCGGTCGGCAAGTTTTTTTCCTTTTTCGAGGGCTTTTTCTTGCGTACTCTTCTTTGAGAACAATCCGAATACCATGTCTTCCTCACTTGTGCTTTTAACGTGCCGGGGCTAACAGGGTAAAGGTGAAGGTGGCTATTGTCAATGAGCGGCGAAGTTAAGAAAACATTTTCAGGCGTCAAGATTTTCACGGACGGCGGGTGCATCGGAAACCCCGGCCCCGGCGGCTGGTCCGCCGTCATCGAGCGGGAGGGTAGGTACGGGGAGTTCGGCGGCTTCGAGCCCGCCACCACCAACAACCGCATGGAGATGAAGGCCGCCATCGAGGCCCTGAAACACGTCGAAGAAGGAGGTCATTGCCTCGTCGTCACCGATTCCAAATACCTCGTCGATGGAGCTTCCAAGTGGCTCCGCGGGTGGAAAAAGAAGGGGTGGCGCAAGAGCGACGGCGAGGAGGTCTTGAACCTCGACCTCTGGCGGGAGCTTGACGGTCTTATCTCGACGCGGAAGGTCCTCTGGGAGCACGTCCGGGGCCACGCGGGCCATCCCGAAAACGAGAGGTGCGATAAGATAGCCAACTCCTTCGCGCGGGGCGACAAACCGGAACTGAAAACGGGCGACGGGTCGTGGATTTTCGCGGGCGGCAAAGAGGACGCGCCCTACCCTTCTCCGCTCTACCTGAGCTGCGTTGACGGGGCGATCGAGGAGCACAAGAGCTGGGTCGAATGCGAGGCGCGGATTAAGGGGGTGCGCGGCTCGAAGTGCAGGAAGGTGAAGACCCGCTCCGAGCACATAGCGGCGATAGCCGACTGGGAGGACAAATGATCGCCCTTCCCAAGGGTTTCGTACTGGCGGCGGGTTTCGGCACGAGGCTGCGGCCCCTGACGCTTCACAGGGCCAAGCCGGCCTTCCCTTTTTTCTCCGTTCCCATCGCCTCTCTGGCCCTCGATTCCTTGGCGGGGGCGGGGGTGAGGGACGTAGTGGTAAACCTCCACTACCTCGGCGAAACGGTGGTGGAAGCGCTTTCCCCCCGCATCCCTGCCGGGGTGGAGGTCTTCTGGAGCGAGGAGCGGGGGGATATCCTCGGCACCGGGGGGGCCGTCCTGCCCTGGCTGGACCTTCTGGGGTTCGACCACTTCTTTCTGGTCAACGGAGACACCTACCGGGGGCTGGACCCCTCCCCGATGCTGGCCTTCCACCTCGAACGCAAAAGCTCCGCCACCCTATCCCTTTCCCCGGCTCCCGCCGGGTGCGAGGGGCCGATAGAGATCGACGATGAGGGGCGCGTGGTGCGCTTTTTGTCGGCGCGCCGCCCCGGTTCCCCTTGCGGCAAACAGATGCTCTTCACCGGGATGCACATCTTCTCACCCGAGGCGGTCCCCTTTTTCCGCGCCGTAGGCGAGAATTCCTTCTGCGTCAACCGCGAGGTGAACGCGGCGATGGTAGGGGCGGGACTCGACCTCTTCGGCTACTGCCCCCATGAAGGCTACTTCTGGAGCGACCTCGGGACGCCGGAGAGCTACCTTTCCGCCCATTTCACTCTTCTCGAACGCGGAGGGATTCCAAAGGAAGCTCCCGGAACCTTCTTCGCGTCTGACTCGGAGACGAAAGAGGGAGGAAAGATAGCCGGTCCCTCCTGGCTCGGAGAGGGCGCGGTGGTCGAAGGAGGGGCGCAGGCGGGGCCCTTCGCCGTCCTCGGAAGGGACGCGAGGGTGCGCAGGGGGGCCCGCGTCTCGGGCTCGGTGGTCTGGGACGGCGTGCAGGTTAAAGAAGACCTCGATTTAGCCATCGAGGCGGGGTTTGGCAGGATAATCACCGGACCCGGAGGCGCAAGATGAGAATAGCCGTGATGGGCGCGGGGGCGGTCGGCTCCTACTTCGGCGCGAGACTCGCCAGGGCCGGGCTTGAGGTGATCCTGATAGGTAGGGGGCCCCACCTTACGAGGATGAAGCGCGACTCCCTCAGGGTCCGCTCGATCGACGGCGATTTCGACATAATAATGAAGACCGCCACCGACCCCGAAGAAGTCGGGGTCTGCGACCTTGTCCTCTTCACCGTCAAATCCTACGATACCGCCGAGGCGGCGCGCAAGATCGCCCCCCTCCTCGACCCCCGGACTCCGGTCCTCTCCCTCCAGAACGGCTTGGGAAACGAGGAGGCTATAGAGGAGATGATAGGGCCGGGAAGGGTCCTGCACGGCCTCTGTTACATAGGGGCGAGGATCGACGTGCCCGGCGAGGTGATCCACAGCGCCGCCGGAAGGGTGATTCTGGGCGAGACCGACGGGAGGAAGACCATAAGGGCGGTTCGGGTGGAGTCGGCCTTCGCCGACGCGGGGATCGCCGTGAAGGTAAGTTCCGAGATAATAGCCGAACAGTGGAAAAAGCTCCTCTGGAACCTCTCCTTCAACGCCATTTCGGCGCTCACCCGGGCCACCGTCGGCCAACTCCTCGCCGTTCAGGAGTGCGCGAAGATAGCGAAGGACGCGATGGAGGAGGCGCTGGCGGTGGCCAAAGCCGAGGGGGTGCAGCTTCCCTCCGACCTTGTCTTTAGGGTGCTGGAGTCCAACGATCAGTACCGGGACCTTCGCACCTCGATGCTGCAGGACGTGGAGAGGGGCGGGAGGCTGGAGTTCGAGGCGATAAACGGAACTGTGGTCCGCCGGGGAAAGCACGCCCGCGTCGCCACCCCCTCGAACGAGGTGCTTTACGGGCTTTTAAAGTGCCTCGACCGGGTGCTGGCGGAAGAAAGAAAGATAAACTCGGAGATCTCCCGCCGATAGAACCCCGAGGTCGTTTAGAAGCTTAAAGGGAAAGCTCCTGATTTTACTTCAGCTTCCGGCAATCCGGGTTTCATCATTCCTTTAGGGGTTATTTAAAACGTCACGAGAAGCCCCGGATTCAAGGAGACGCGCAGCGAGAAGCGAGACATAACCGGGTGTTAGGCGAGCTTCGAGCGAGCACGCGACGAAGAAGACGGGGCTCACAGTAGTTTTAAACAACCCCTACTAGTTCTGAACGGGGATTATGAGCTTCTGGCCGGGCTTTAGGGGGCTTGTCTTCCCCAACCCGTTCGCGCTCATCAGGTCGCCCAGCTTTACCGAGTGCTTCCGGGCGATCAGCGAGAGACTGTCGCCGGGCTGAACGTCGTAGGTTCCCGCTCCGGTCTGGGCAGAGGCGACGGCCTGATCGGGGGCGGCGGGCTTTACGGCCGGGGGCGGCGGGGGCTGTTTTGAAGGGGCGGAGGCTTTCGCGAAGAGTTCCTTGTTGGCGGCGGGTATCGTTATGAAGTACCTGCCCTCAGGGAGGTCCCCGCCGGTCATCCACGGGTTCAGAATCAGGAGGTAGCGGTAGCTTATGCCCGCGTAGGAGGCGACGGTCTTCGGAGAGATGGATTTTCTCACCGAAAGCTCCACCTCGTCGGTATCAAGTTCCGCGTAGAGCTTCGCCTGGGACATGTCTATCCCGAACCTCTCGGGATTTTCGCCGACCAGCTTCGCGGCGATTATGCGAAATACGTAGCGCTCGGTCTCGGCGGGGAGCTTGAGGGCGAAGTAACTCGATTCCCCCTGTTCCCTTCTGGCGTCCATAACCCTCCCCGGCCCCGCGTTGTAGGCGGCCAGGGCGAGCGGCCAGTCGCCGAAGGTTCCGTAAAGATCCTCCAGAAAATCCGTCGCCGCGCAGGTAGCCTTGTCCCAGTCCCTGCGCTCGTCCATGCACCTTGTCTGTTTGAGCCCTTTTTCGCTTCCCGTCGCCTTCATGAACTGCCACGGCCCCGAGGCCCCGGCCTTGCTGAGGGCGTCGGCGCGAAGGTTGGATTCCGCGACGGCGACGTATTTGAGGTCGTCGGGAAGCCCCTCCTGTTTCAGCGCCCGCTCTATATCGGGAAAATAGCGGGGCATTCTCTTGAGCCAGAGGGAGGTCTGGACGGGGTTTCCGAGAATCACGAGAAGCTCGAATTCCAGCCTCTCCCGCACGTCCTCGTAGCCGAGAGGAATCTCCTTGCCGCAAAAAAGGATCTTCTCGGGAAGGCCGACCGCTACGAGACGGCCGACGGGGTCTACGGGCCATCCTTCGGCTTTGGCGGGCGCGCCGCAGCTCAGGAGCGCGGCAAGAATTAAAGGCGTAAAAAATCTGGCGAGGGAATTCATAAAACGCTCCGGTGCTGTTACAGAACTTCTTTGCGAAAGATTGTACTCCGTCGGACGCCGATTCGCATGCCTAAAGTTTTTTCGACGCTTTATCAAGCAAAGGCAGGTCGAAGACCTTCTGCCACGTTTCACCTTCTTCGTAAGCCTTCCTGACCGCTCCCACAAGTTCCCTTTTCTCGATCGCGTCCCTTAGCCAGGCGTCGGCGCTCTCTTTCCAGCCGTCTTTGAAGTCCGTGGAATATTTGATCGTGGGGAGGCTCATTTCCTCGATCTCGACCGGCTTTTCGAGCCACTTCGCGACCTTTTGGGCTATCTTGCCGGGATTTTGGGATACGTAGCGGTTGGCGCGCAGGACCAGGGTGAGGAATTTTTCGGCTTGCCCGGGGTTTCGGCTGATGAACTCCTCTCTGGCCCCGAGGGCGCAGCAGGGGAAATACCCCTCGCCTCCGGCCGTTTCAAAGTCCCCGATATATGCGATTATCTTTCCCGCTCCGGCGAACTGGGCCTCCGCCAGAAGCGGCTGCATTCCCACGAACCCGTCTACGAGGCCCGCTTTCACCGCCGGGATCAGGTTGTTTTGTCCGTAGAGGTTGATCATCAGAACCCTTGCCGAGGAATTCTCCAGCCACTTTCCAGAGGGAATCCCCTCGCGCCAAAGAGCGGCCCCCAGAGCCCCCTGCTGATTTGACCCCTCGGTCTTGTACCCGATGCGCAGGGGTTTTTCCCGCCAGCGGGCAAGCGCCACGAACTCCTTCCAGCTTCGGGCGCACATATCGGCGCTCACCACCAGGCCCGTTCCGCCCGTCGTTATCGGCGCGACTACCTTTACCGGCCTCCCCTCATCGACGGCCCGAACCATTTCCGGAAAAGAGCCGAAAGCGAAGTCGAACTGGTCCTCGCAGAGTTTCCGGACGTTTTGCGAATCCCCGCCGCTCGAATCGAGGGTGACGTGGGCTATGACGGTCCCCCCCTCTATGAGGTCGTAATCCTTCTTAAAGGTTTTTTCCTGAAGGTAGAGATTGCCGTTTTCCTGAAAATACTCCGGCGAGAGCGCCGCTACGTAGAGAGCGGCGTGGTGGTCGTGGGGGGCGCAAGCGACGCGGATTACAGGTATGCGGGCGGGCTCCCGCGAACAGGCTGAATAAAGCAGAAAAGCGGCTGCGGCTGACATGAAAAGACGCATCGGTAACTTCGGCATCATGGCGTCCTCAAGGATTGATTGTGCGCATGATTTTAAGCGATTGGGCGAGGGCAAGAATAACCCAACGGCAAAAAACCGCAATCGCAATGCGCCGCGCGGCCTGCCGGCAGGCCGAAATCAACTCGTTTTTGAGGAAAATCAAAGCAAAGAGGGTTTTACCGAAACTTCCGCGCGTTTGCGGGAGCGGGGGGAGCGAGGTCAGGCGGTGCCGAAGGTTTTACCGAGCATATCCGGCTTTATCCCGAGTATCCGTATCGCGGCGTCCCAGCGCTCCTCATAGGGAAGATCGTAAACGATCTGTTCGGAGGCGGGAATGACCAGCCAGTCGTTTCTCCGTATCTCGTCGTCCAACTGTCCGGGGCCCCAGCCTGAATAACCGAGGGCGAAGAAGAACTTTTTCGGCCCTTCGTTCCTGGCGATCTCGGCGAGGATGTTTAGCGTCGTGCCCAGGCTCACGAAATCGGTGACCTCAAGGGAGTGCTCGTACTTCGGTCCGCCTGAATAAAGCAAAAAGCCCATCTGGGGCTCGACCGGCCCGCCGCAGTGGGCAAGCGCATCCGTTCCCCCGGTCCCCGGAATTTCGAGCCCCTCAAGCACCTCTTTCAGGCAGCAGGGCAAAGGCCTGTTGACCACGAGCCCCATTGCGCCTTCCGCCGCGTGTTCGCAGACGAGAACGACCGCACGGTGAAAGTTCGGGTCCGTCATGTGCGGCATCGCGACGAGGAATTGACCTTTAAGATTTATAGTGTCGATGGGAGTCTCCGGGAGCGATTTCGTCCGGCGGGCCAAAAGCATTCCACCCGCTTCGTCCGGCGCGTTTTTGCCAACGCATTAAATTTATCCGGTTTTGGCGACAAAAGTTGTAAAAACAAAAAAATCCCGCCAAAAAAAAGACGGGATTTTCAAGACTGCAATTTTCGCTTTTTGGAAAACCCTAGATTCCCAGCATTATCTCCTGGAACTTCGCCCACCAGTGCTTCAGCGCCAGAAGGACGCCTATGGAGGCTCCCATGACTACTATAAAGAGCCACATGGCGAAGCTGGTAAGCATGGAGGCGCGCGAGTTGCGGGCCATAATCTCCTGCCTCGCCGCCTTCTGGAGAGCCGCCGCGCTTTCCGCCACTTCCTCGCCGCTCTTGTTGGCCTGGGTGAGGAGGTCGGTCAGCAGGTTGAAGTTGACCGTGTCTCCTATGGCATAGGCCAGTGCGTCGATGGTGTTTCTGTACTGCTGGGTCTTCGAGGCTATTTCGTCGAGAGATTTAAGGTTGGCGCTCTCCGTGGTTATCTCCCTGGCCTTGGCGATGCGCGCCAGCAGCGCGTCCGTCTCCACCCCGATTGCGGTAAGCTGCTGCTCGGCGAGCGCGGGGTTCTTGGCCCCGGCCCCGGTGTAGAGGTAGGTGTACATGTCGCGCTGAACGGCGGTGACGTGCTGTTCGATTTCGCTGGCGGCCTGCGCGAAGGGCTGGTACTCGGCCACGACGCCGTGCACGGCCCGGTTTATGAGAACGCTTATCGTAACTGTCGTGATGTTGACGAAGATGAGGAGCGCCACGAGGTAGGTGAACCAGCGTCTTAGTTCTACACCAGCAGGTCTTTCACTCATTTTTACTTCCCTTCGATATCGAGGGTGATAAGTTTCGTCGAGGAATGGTCGCTTTTTTCCGAGTGGTCGTAGGCGGCGAAGGAGGCGTAGTAGTGGCCTCCCAGCTTCAGGGTCACGTCGTCGAGGTTCCCGGTGGCCAGCTTGCGCGAAAACTCCACGGTCCACATGTTGTTTCTCCAGCTCCCCACGGCCCGCACGTCGCCCGAGCTGCCGGAGGGCTGGGCTTTTACGTAACTGGGGACGGTGTCGAGGGTGGTTGCGGACGCGATGGGGACGTACAACTCCCAGGCGGGCTTTCCGCCGTCGGATTTGTTCTGTACGTGTATGCTGGCGCCGTTTCTGGCCTGGTAGATATTGGATTCGGGAAGGGGAGAGCGGCTGATCTTGAGAATCTTGTCCGCCGCGTACCCCGAAAGCTCCGACCAGAAAGCGCGCCACAGCCAGACGTCCATCTCCTGCTCTTCACCGCTTACCATGCAGGAATCGCCGGGCTGCCTGCCCATGTAAAGGGCCATCGAGAAGGCGTCGTCAACCTCTTCCGAGGGACGGAACCGTTTGTTCTGGCGAACCCAGGGCCGGTAAGCGACGTTCTTGGTCCTGTCCGGCCACTTGACGAGGAAAAAGATTTCGTTGCCGTTTTGCACGGCGCGAATCTCCATCGTCCCCCCGGCTCCGCCCTGGAGGGGAACCTTGAGTACTTTCGACTCGCCCCACACCTGATCGCTGTCGTTGCCGTCAACGGCGGGCGAGCGGGAGCCCTTTTTCACCTTGAGGACGTCTCCGGTCTGGGACTTGAGCTCCTCCAGCGTTCTCCTGGCGTCTTCCGCGTGGCGTCCCTCGGGGTAGGCGCGAAGATATTCGGCGAGCCCCTTGTCCGTGCCCCGGCTCTTCTCGTAGAGGGAATCCTCCCTGACTGTCTCGATTCTTTCCCTCGCGGCCTGCGCGTCGGGGGATTCGGGATAGATCTGGAGGAATTTTTCGTAGGCCTCAACAGTGTCGGCCGACCGCGCGGAAGCGTAGGCGCTTGATATCGCCTTTCTCGCCTTTTCCTCGCCGGCGCGTTTTTTTGCTTCCTCTTCGGCTTTTTTCCTGTTTTCTTCCTCTGCCTTCCTCTTTGCCTCGGCGACTTTTTCGGCGTTTTTCATTTCGTCGAGCCGTTTTTGCGCGGCAAGGCGGTAGATCGAGTGGGGGTAGTAATTCAGGAAAGCCTGGAGGCTGTCTCTGGTATCGTCCTTTTTAGCCCTCTCCCAGGCCATTTCTTCCTTCAGCGCCTGGGCTTTTTTCGTGGCGACAACGGCCTGGGGGGTGCTTTTATAGGTTTTGGCGAACTCTTCGAGGGCTCTGGGGTCGTTGGAGTCGATGGCCTCCTGGAGTACTTTCGTTATTTTGTCCTCCTCGGCTTTTTTGAGGAGGTCGAAACCCACGAAATTGACCTTATAGACAACCCCCTCCTTCGTCTTCGAGGTGGCGGCGTACTCCACCCTCTCGTCGGCGTCGCAGAGGGTTTCCCCGCCCTTGCCCATAGCCATGCGGTAGTAGTCGTTCTTGGAGCCGTAAAGGAAGAACTCGGCCTTCCCCTCATCGGTGAAAAAGGAAAATTTAAGGCGGAGGTTGCCCTCCTCGCGGGTGTAGCTGAAAGATTCGGCGCGGGAGTTGGCGGTTTTCACCGCGTCGGTTATCTGCGCGATCTTTTTATCTTCGCTGTCGGAGGTAATGTCATAGAGAACGTCGCCGGGAAAGACGATGTCGAGGGGGAGGGCGAGCGCCTTCAGGGGGGAAAGAGCGAGGAGGAGAACCGCCGTCAGGAAGAGAGTTTTGATACAATCTGGCGAAGTTCGTCCCCTATCTGGGAGGCGGACTTCGGATCGACGAAGGCTGAAACGAAACGCTCCACCCTCGTCACCAGCTGCTGGAATTCGTCTAGTGTATCCCCGCATTTCTCCACCGCTTGCAATAGCCGCTTTGATTCGCGGCCGAATTTCTGTTCAAGAATAACCTTCAATTCCTCACGGATTTCCGCGGGAGTCGAGACCTTCCTGGCTGGAGGCTGTGAAGCTACTGGCTCCTCAACCGGCGCTATTATACCATAGCCATCGCCAGAATCGTACCCCAGAACGCTTACAGTTTCTTCTTCTACAAAAATTTCCGGAAGTTCGGTGGAGAAATCGTCTTCAGCAGGGGGGGGCGGCGGCGAAACCGCCTCAACCTCCTGAGCGGCCTCGACCACAGGCTGGGCTTCCGCCGCTTTCTCCCTTGCTTCCCGGGAATCCCTCGCGGATTCGTCCATGAGGCGGGCGGCTTCCATGACCAGATTTGTCGGGTCCATGAAAATCGTCTGCGCGGGAGGCTTTAAATCGGCCCTGAAGCGGAACTCCCCCTCGACGAGGCGAAAGAGCATGAAGACGGCGTCTTCACCGGAAAGGTCTCCCATTTCGGCGTGAACGACGTTTCCTTCCTGAAAAAAAAGCCTGGCGGAAGCGCCGTTGTGCTCTACGCCGAGCACACCGCTCTTCCTGCCGAACCCGACGAGCTGAATCACGTCGGGAAGACTGAAATCCTTAAGATTACCCCAAAGCTCCAATGCCGCTAAACTCCCGTGGTGGCGCCGTTAAAGTTACTTTCACGCAGCGCCGTCCGTATCGGGACGGGTAATTTTTCGCCGCCCGATTTTCCGCAACTTGCCGCCTTTGAAAAAAGTATAAGGTTCACCGGCGTCTGGCTGCAATTTGCGAATGCGCCGGGGCCAGTAGTCAAAGCATACCCCTCCCTGTCCGGATGCGTTATGAATTTCGGCATGGACACGTCGCGCTTGTAACCTTCACATTCTTTTTTCCCAACCCCCTTCGTGTCAAGGCAGAAGTTGATATTTTCTTTAATTGGCAATATCGTACGTAAACATCTTTGACGTTATTTAAAAATTCCTGCGGCCCTGCGGCCCAACCTCCGGCGCTTTCGTGAAAACTAAAAAGTTCAACCCATCACTGGCTAAATTTATTATTTCCGAGCCCCGCTGGCGCGGCGAGCCCGCTACGGAACTGCCCATGGTGGTGGTCGCCGGGCGCTCCAACGTCGGGAAATCCTCCTTTATTAATTTCATACTGAAAAGAAAAAATATCGCCCGCACCTCCTGCACGCCCGGCAGAACGAGGCTTCTCAACTTCTTCGAGGTGGACGAAAAGCTGATTCTGGTGGACGTTCCCGGCTACGGATACGCCGAAGCCCCGAAGGAAGAGGTGCGGCGCTGGATCGAGCGGGTAGCTGAATTCATAAAAGAGTGCGGCAAGATTGCCATAGTCGTGCAACTCCTCGACATACGGCGGGAGCCCTCCGGCGACGACAGGTGGTTCGCCGGTCTTGTCCGCGATTCCGGTAAAACCCTTTTGCCTGTCGTGACCAAGGCGGACAAGGCCCCGAGGTCCCAGCGGGAGAAGAGGGCCAGAGAGATTGCCGCCTCCATCGGCTACGGCGGCAGAATAATTCTCACCACGGCGAAAGACGGAGAAGGTTACGAGGAGGTCTGGAAAGCGATCTTCGACAACCTCCGCCGGGAGGAAGAAGGGGGCGCGGGGAAAAGAGTCACGGTAGTCACCATCGACGGCCCCTCGGGAGCCGGAAAATCCACCGTGGCGAAACTTGTCGCCGGAAAGCTGGGGTTCAACTACCTCGACACCGGGGCGATGTACCGCGCCATAGGCTGGAAGGCCGACAGGGAAGGCGTGTCCTTCGAGGACGAGGAGGCGCTCGCAAAACTCTGCGCCGAAACCACCCTGGAGTTCCGCAGGGAGGGGGGGACCGCGAAGATTTACCTCGACGGCGAGGACCTCTCGGAGAAGATACGGGAACACAGGGTAAGTTCGCTGGCCTCCCGCGTCTCGGCGGTGCGGACCGTGAGGGAGGCGATGGCCTCCTTCCAGCGCACCATCGGCCTGGGAGCCCCGACCGTCGCGGAGGGGCGCGACATGGGCACGGTGGTGTTCCCCGACGCCTTTTTGAAGATATATCTCACCGCCTCTCCCGAGCGCCGGGCGAAAAGGCGGGTTCTCGAACTGCACGAGAGGGGGCAGGAGGCGGTTTACGAAAAGATCCTCGCCGACATCAAGGAGAGGGACAAAAACGACTCCACCCGCGCCCACTCGCCCCTCAAACCAGCCGACGACGCGGTCCTCATCGATTCCGGAGAGCTTAGCGCCGAAGAGGTCGCACGGGAGATTGAGCGTCTCGCCCTTAAGGCGATGGAGATCAAAAAGTCATAATAATCTTCACCCGGCCAAAAAACGAAACCCCGTGTACCGGACCTTACGGCCTGATACACGGGGTTTAAAGGCTGTCGGACAGTTTTGAGTCTTGTCCGGGACTAGCTAGTGCAGCCTTCGCTGCAGTGCGCGACTCTCGGAAGCATGAAACGTTTCATCACCAAAACACCTCCTTCCGTTTTGAATTCCTTACAGAAAAAAAGTTAACGACGAAAAACCCGTTAGTCAAGGACTCCGGCGAAGAGACCGGGGTAAAAATTTTCTATTCGCGGACTTCCCCTGACCTTTTCCCCGGAGCATCCTCCGGGCGCGGCTAAAAAGCTCCCCGGCGGCCAAAACCCGGTATATTTTTCTTTCGGAAAACGCAGGGAAACAGGGTCCGGGAGGGGGGGGTCGCAGGGGGGTTTTGCAGCCGTCCGAAACCCCCGCCTCATTCCGGTAGCCGCAAGGCATTGATAATAAAGAATAATTTACGCCCCGGCGAGCGTCTTTCGGCGCTTCCTTAAATTGACTCAAATCATATTTTTTTAAGTGAGGTTAAAAGTTTTCCCGAACCCTTGATGGGGCGGGTTTTGGAAGTTATATTTATCGTTCGACCTGTTTTCCCTGGGGTTTTTAAAATATCGGCCCGCAGGAAATTTTACGGAAGAAACAAGGAAATTCAGAGGTTTTCAATTATGTACGGTACCATAAACGGAAGCGTTCCCGCCATCGACGAAAAAGTCTGGGTGCAGGTTCGCACTAGATTCATCACAAACGTCTACGGCTGGATGGCGGGAGGTCTCGGGGTTAGCGCGGCCGCCGCGCTTCTGGTCCTGAAGAGCGACTACCTGATGACCACCTTCATCATGAACGGAGCGTGGTTCACCGGCCTCATCATCGCCCAGCTCGGCCTCGTGATGGGACTTTCCTGGGCGATAGGCAGAATCTCCACCGCTACGGCGAGCTGGCTTTTCGTGCTTTACAGCGCCCTTTCCGGCATGACGATGTCGGTCGTCCTTCTGCGCTATACCTCAGCCTCGGTGCTTCAGACCCTTGCGGTGTCGTCGGCGGTCTTCGGGGGAGCGGCGCTTTACGGCACCTTCACCAAAAAAGACCTTACCTCCTGGGGCTCCTTTCTTCTCATGGGGCTTCTGGGGCTGGTAATCGCCACCGTGGTTAACATCTTCACCGCCCTGGCGTGGCTGGACTGGGCGCTGACCTATCTGGGCGTCTTCATCTTCACGGGGCTCGCGGCCTACGATTCCCAGAAGATACAGCGCATCGGCCTGGAGGCCTCCGCCTACGGCGACGACTCTCTCTCCCGCGCCTCAATCTACGGGGCGCTGGCCTTGTACCTCGATTTCGTCAACCTGTTTTTGTTCATGCTCCGGCTCACCGGCCGCTCTCGCGACTAACAAGAGCCTTTGAACCGATTTGAAGCGAATATTCCAGAAATCACCATAATTCGAGGAGGTTGTTAATGTCCCAACGCCGCATGCTCACCGTCGACGGCAACGAAGCCGTCGCCTCGGTTGCGCACCGCCTTTCAGAGATCGCGGTAATCTACCCGATTACCCCTTCCTCGACGATGGGCGAACACGCAGACGAGTGGAGCGCCAACGGGCAGAAGAACATCTGGGGAACGGTTCCCAAAGTGGTTGAAATGCAGTCCGAGGGCGGGGCCGCCGGCGCGATGCACGGCGCCGTACAGTCCGGCTCTCTGGTAACCACTTTCACGGCCTCCCAGGGGCTTTTGCTGATGATTCCCAACATGTACAAGATCGCGGGCGAGCTTACCCCCTTTGCGATGCACGTCAGCGCCCGCGCCCTTGCCGTCCAGTCTCTCTCCATCTTCGGGGATCAGTGCGACGTTATGGCCGTGCGTCAGACCGGCTTTGCCATGCTCGCCTCGAACTCCCCGCAGGAAGCCCACGACCTCGCGGCGATAGCCCACACCTCGACGCTTACCTCGCGCATACCCTTCCTCCACTTTTTCGACGGCTTCCGCACCTCCCACGAGGTAGCGAAGATAGAGATACTCTCCGACGAGGATCTCCGCCACCTGGTCTGCGAGAAGTCGATACATGAGCACAGGGCGCGGGCGCTTACTCCCGACAGGCCGGTCCTTCGCGGCAGCGCGGCCAACCCCGACACCTATTTCCAGACCAGGGAGACAAGCAACTCCTTCTACGCGGCGGTACCGGAAAAGGTCGAGGCCGCGATGGAGAAGTTCAAGCACATCACCGGGCGCGAATACCGCCTCTTCGACTACGTCGGACACCCCGAGGCGGAGCGCGTCATCGTGATAATGGGCTCCGGCGCGGAGGCAGTCCACGAGACCGTCGAATACCTGGCCGCCAGGGGCGAGAAGGTCGGCTGCGTCAAGGTCCGCCTCTTCCGCCCCTTCTCCGCCGCCCACCTGATGAAGGCCCTTCCCGACGCAGTGAAGGCGATAGCCGTCATGGACAGGTGCAAGGAATCGGGCGCGCTCGGCGAGCCGCTGTACATGGACGTGGTCTGCGCCCTGCGCGAGGCCAAAGCGAGCGGTTTTTGCACCCTCAGGCGCGACCCCCTGGTCATCGGAGGGCGCTACGGCCTCTCGTCGAAGGAATTCAACCCCGCGATGATAAAGGCGGTCTTCGACAAGCTGAAAAAGCCCGACCCGAGGCTCCACTTCACCGTGGGCATCAACGACGACGTTACCGGGCTCAGCCTCGTCTACGACGAGAGCTTCGACATCGAGCCGGACGACGTCGTAAGGGCGGTCTTCTTCGGCCTCGGAGCCGACGGTACGGTCGGGGCGAACAAGAACTCGATCAAGATTATCGGCGAGGAGACTGATTTCTACGCCCAGGGGTACTTCGTCTACGACTCGAAGAAATCCGGCGGCACGACCATCTCGCACCTTCGCTTCGGCCCCCGCCCGATACGCTCTACCTTCCAGATACACAAGGCCAGCTTCGTGGCGTGCCACCTCCACGCTTTTCTGGAGAAGTTCGACATGCTCCAGACCGCGCAGAAGGGGGCGACCTTTCTTCTCAACACGCCCTTCGGGCCGGACAAGGTCTGGGACGTGCTCCCCTCCCCCGTCCAGAGCTCGATAATCGAAAAGAAGCTGAAGTTCTACGTTATCGACGCCGGCGAGGTCGCCCGCAGCACCGGCATGGGCGGCAGGATCAACACCGTCATGCAGACCTGCTTCTTCGCCATCTCCGGCGTCCTTCCGAGGGAGGAGGCGATAGCCAAGATCAAGGCCGCCATCGAGAAGACTTACGGAAAGAAGGGCAAGGAAGTCGTCAGAAAGAACTTCGAGGCCGTCGACCAGACCCTCGCGAACCTCTTCGAGGTCAAAATCCCGAAGAAGGTGAGTTCCCTGCGCCCCCTTCCCCCGACCGTCTCTCCCGAGGCGCCGGATTTTGTTAAGAACGTGACTGCGATTATGATCGCGGGCAAGGGCGACCAGCTTCCCGTCAGCGCCTTCGCTCCGGACGGCACCTGGCCCACCGGCACGACGAAGTGGGAAAAGAGAAACATCGCCCATTCGATACCGATCTGGGACAAAGACCTGTGCATCCAGTGCGGCAAGTGCTCGATGACCTGCCCCCACGCCACCATACGCATAAACTATTACGACCCGAAATACCTCGCGAAGGCTCCGGCCGCTTTCAGAAGCACGGATTCAAAGACAAAGGATTTCGAGGGTATGAAGTTCACCGTACAGGTCGCGCCCGAGGACTGTACCGGCTGCGGCCTCTGCGTGAGGACCTGCCCGGCGGCCGACAAGGCCGACCCCGCGATAAAGGCGATAAACCTCAGGCCAAGGGCGGAACACGTCGAGGAAGAAAAGGAGAGCTTCAACTATTTCCTCACCATTCCCCGCCCCGACCCCTCCACGCTGAAATCCGACGTAAGGGGAAGTCAGCTCCGCGAGCCTCTCTTCGAGTTCTCCGGCTCCTGCGCGGGCTGCGGCGAGACCCCCTACGTAAAACTCCTTACCCAGCTCTTCGGCGACAGGCTCATGATAGCCAACGCCACCGGCTGCACCTCCATCTACGGCGGAAATCTTCCGACGACGCCCTACACCAAGAACAAAGAGGGCAGAGGCCCGGCTTGGGCGAACTCCCTCTTCGAGGACAACGCCGAATTCGGCCTGGGTTTCAGAGTCTCAATCGACCAGCACAGAGAGTACGCCTCCGAGCTTCTCAGGAAGGCGGCCCCGAAGGTCGGCGACGACCTCGTAGCGTCCATTCTCGGCGCGGACCAGACGACCGAAGCCGGAATCGAGGAGCAGCGAAAGCGAGTAGCCGCCCTCAAGGCCAAAATCGAGGAGATAAAGGGCAAGGAGGCGCACCGCCTTCTGGACGTGGCGGATTACTTCGTCAAGAAGTCCGTCTGGATTCTCGGCGGCGACGGCTGGGCCTACGACATCGGCTACGGCGGCCTCGACCACGTCCTGGCTTCCGGCCACAACGTAAACGTCCTCGTCCTCGACACCGAGGTCTATTCCAACACCGGCGGCCAGCAGTCCAAGGCCACTCCTCTCGGCGCGGCGGCGAAGTTCGCGGCGGCGGGCAAGCCCCTGCCCAAAAAAGACCTCGGCATGATAGCCATGACCTACGGCACAATCTACGTCGCACAGGTCTCGCTGGGCGCGCGCGACGCCCACACCATCCGCGCCATGCAGGAGGCCGAGAGCTACAACGGCCCCTCGCTGATCATCGCTTACTCCCACTGCATCGCGCAGGGTTTCGACCTTAGCCACGGCAACGAGCAGCAGAAGATGGCGGTGGAATCCGGCCACTGGCCGCTTTACCGCTTCGACCCGCGCAGAACGCTCGCCGGAGAGAACCCGCTCCAGCTGGATTCCGGCGACATAAAGATTCCCCTGGCCGATTACGCCTACAACGAAACCCGCTACAAGATGCTCAAGCTGGTAGACCCGGAACGCGCCGCATACCTCATGGAGGAAGCGCAAAAGGAGACCACCAGCCGCTACCACCTCTATCAGGCTCTGGCATCAATGAAGATGCCGAAATAGCACCGCAAAAAACGCAAAGCGAGGCGTCCGGAGCTTACTCCGGACGCCTCTTTTTCTGGAAGGGCGAGCAGCCCGGTGCTCCTCTCCCCTCTTGACAAGAAAGTCCTTCGCGTTTAATCTTCACAGTCTCCGGGCGCCATGGCCAAGTGGTAAGGCAGAGGTCTGCAAAACCTTCATCCCCAGTTCAAATCTGGGTGGCGCCTCCAGCTAAAAACTCCAGCCATTACAGCTGGTTATGAAATGAAAAGGGGTCTCCTCGCGAGACCCCTTTTTGTCATATATGCCGAAGCGTGACCCAAGGCTTGCCCGTAAATAGGCCTTTCGGACGGGTTGTCTAGGCGGGCACGGTTACTCTTACCGTCGTCCCTTTGCCGTATTCGCTGGCGATCTCAAGTCTCGCGCCGAGGCTTTCCGCGAGATGCTTGACGATGGAGAGGCCGAGGCCGGTCCCCCCCATGGCGCGGGAGCGGCCGGGGTCGACGCGGTAGAAGCGTTCGGTGACGCGGGGCAGGTCTTCGGGTGGAATGCCTATGCCGGTGTCGGCTACCGTGTAGACAACGCCGCCTTCCTCCCTGCCGAGCGATATGGAGACTTCTCCGCCCTCAAGGGTGTAGCGGACCGCGTTCTGGACCAGATTTATGAGTATCTGCTCGATTTTTTCCGGATCCGAGTCCATGAACAGGGGCTCTTCCGGCAGGGAGACTTTCATCGCAATGCCGTTCTTTTGCGCCTCGCCGGCGAAAAGCTCGGAGACGTGGCGGGCGGGCTCGCGGGCGTCGAAGGAGGCGATCTTGACTTTCTCGGCCGCCGTTTCGGCTCTGGCGAGGTCCGAGACGTCGGTCAGGAGGTTCTCCAGCCGCAGGGAGTTTCTCTTGATCGTTTCAAGGAATTTTTTGACCGCGACCGGGTCGGAAAGGGCGGAATCGAGAACGGTTTCGGCAGAGCCCCTTATCGCCGTCAGCGGAGTCCTAAGCTCGTGGGCGAGGTTTACGATGAAGTCGCTCCTGACCTTTTCCAGATGGGTCTCCCTCGTTATGTCGCGAAGAACCAGCAAGACCTCGGGGTTTCCGTCTTCCCCCGGAAGGGGGTGTACGGTCACCTCGAACTTCCGGTGAGGTTCGCTCCAGGAGATGCGGAACGGCTCGGAGGCGGCCTCGCCTGCAGACACGCTCTCCACCGCTTCGAGCACCTTCGGATTTCTTATCGCCTCGCCCACGTTGAAGGTGAAGACTCCGAGGGAAGCTATGCGAAGGAGTTTTCGCGCGTGCGAGTTGGCGAGGGAGAGGTTTTTGTCTTTGTCGAAGACGAAGACGGCGTGGGGAAAACCCTCTATCAGGGCCGAGAGGGTTTCCTTGTCGCGCCTCAGTTTTTCTACCTGTTTTTCTATCTCGTCCCTAAGCGCGGTCAGGCTTCGCTCCATGTCGGCCAGTTCGTCGTCCCCCTCGGAGCGGAGAATCTGGGAGTAGTCCCCCTTCTCGATGGCGGAAGCGAACCGTATCATCCTCTCGATCCGGGAGTTCAGAGATCTCGCCAGAAACCAGGCCAGAAGGAGCGCAATCAGGACGGCGGGAACCGCCGCTAGGGCCATTCTCATCCGCACCTGACCCAGCACCGCCTTCACCTCGGATACCGGGACGGCGGCGCGAAATACCGGATCGCCCGGAATGGCCACGTAGAGCATCTCTATGCCGAGGGAGGCGCTGTGGCGAAGGTTTCTCCCCTCCCGCCCGGCAAGCGCCTCGGCTACCTCCGGGTGGGTGGAGTGGTTTTCCATCACGGAGGGGTCGAGGTGGGAGTCGGCCAGAACCTTTCCGGTCTTGTCCACTACGGTAAAGCGCACGCGCGTCGCGTCGCCCAGCCGCCTGACGAGGGGCTGGAGACCGGAGAAGTCCGCATGGCGGACCGTATCTTCCCTGAGCATGAGGGCGAAGCGCTCAACCTGGTCGCCGAGCCGGTTTATCTCGCTCTCGGTCAAAAAGCGGTCGAGGGCGACGCCCCCGGCTATTATCAGCGCCAGAAGAACGAAAACGCTCTGAAGGAATACCCTGGAGAAAAAGCTGCGGGACAAGGGTCAATCCCCCTCTTTGGAGGAAGGATTGAAGCGGTAGCCGGTTCCCCGGACCGTTTCAATCCATTTCGGGTTCGCCGGGTCGTCCTCGATGCGGGAGCGGAGGCGTCGCACGTGCACGTCAACGGTGCGCGGGTCCACGAAAACCTCGGAATCCCACGCCTGCGAAACGAGCTGGTCGCGGTTGTAGACCCTGTCGGGGTGCGTCGCGAAAAAAGCCAGCAGCCGGAACTCCTGCGGGGTAAGGAAGAGTTCTTCCTTGCCCTTGAAGGCCCGGTGGGCGTCCATGTCTATCGAAAGCTCCCCGAAACGCAGCGAGGGACGCCTCGAACCTTCGCCGCGCGAGCGCTTCAGCACCGCCCTCACCCGCGCGAGAAGTTCCCCGGGGCTGAAGGGCTTGGTGACGAAATCGTCCGCGCCCAGCTCGAAGCCGACCAGCTTGTCGGCCTCGGCGCTTCTGGCGGTCAGCATGATTACCGGGATGGATTGTGTCTTTGGACGGGAGCGGATCGCGCGAAGCACCTCGAAGCCGCGAAGGTCCGGGAGCATTTCGTCGAGGATGACCAGTTCCGGCGGGTTCTCCTCGGCCAGCGTCAGAGCCGTTCTGCCGGTGAGCGCCTTTTCCACCTTGAACCCGGAAATCGAGAGGTTGTATTCAACCAGGTCGAGAATATCTTCCTCGTCATCGACTATGAGGATTCGCGTCATAGGCTAATCTCCGTCCACGGCGGCGCATTTCTCCGCAAAATAAGTATGTCGGATGTCCTTGCCCTTTACCAGGTATATGACCATCTGGGAGATGTTCGTGGCGTGGTCTGCGATGCGCTCGAGGTACCTGCCTACCATGCCGAGTCCGAGCGCCCGCGATATGTTGGAGGGGTTCTCGATCATGTAGGTCACCAGTTCCCTGAAAACCTGCTCGTTGATCCGGTCAACCTCGTCGTCACGGGCGCATACGCTCTGAGCCAGCTCAGCGTCGCGAAGCACATAGGCGTCCAGGCTGTCGTGAACCATGCTCATCGCCTTTTGCGCCATGCGCGGCAGGTCGATGAGGGGCTTTAGGGGCGGCGCTTCTATGAGTTCGAGGGTGCGCTCGCAGAGGTTTACCGAAAGATCTCCGATTCTTTCGAGGTCGGTCGATATCTTCAGCCCCGTGATAATCAGGCGAAGGTCGCTTCCGGCGGGCTGGCGAAGAGCCAGAAGCTCTATGCACTGCTCGTCGATCTCGACCTCCAGCTTGTTTATAATGTGGTCGCGCGCGATGGTCTCCTTTGCAAGAGCCACGTCCCTTTCGATAAGCGCCTTCATTGAATTGGCTATCGCCTCTTCGCAAAGACCGCCCATCCTGAGAATCTTCTCCCTCAGTTTTTCGAGGTCCTGCTCGTAGGATTTGCTGGTGTGCTTTTCCATCGTCTATTCCATTCCTAGCCGAAACGCCCGGTGACGTAAGCTTCGGTGCGCTCTTCTTTGGGATTCGTGAAGATCTTTTCGGTCCTATCGTATTCTATAAGTCTGCCCATGTAAAAGAAGGCCGTATTCTGCGAGATTCTGGCTGCCTGCTGCATATTGTGGGTGACTATGATTATGGCGTAGCGCGTTTTTAATTCCTCTATAAGGTCTTCGAGCCGGGCGGTGGAGATCGGGTCGAGGGCGCTTGCGGGCTCGTCCATCAGGATAACTTCCGGCTCAACGGCAAGGGCTCTGGCGATGCAGAGGCGCTGCTGCTGCCCGCCCGAGAGCTGCAGGGCCGATTCCCGCAGGCGGTCCTTCACTTCGTCCCAGAGCGAAGCCTTCTTTAGGGAATTCTCCACTATTTCAGCCAGCACTGTCTTGTCTTTTTTCCCGTGGAGCTTCGGCCCGTAGGCCACGTTGTCGAAGATCGACTTCGGGAAGGGGTTGGATTTCTGGAAGACCATCCCGACGCGCCTTCTAAGCTCGACCACGTCCGTAGCGGGAGAGAGGATGTCCTCCCCGTCGAGGAAAATCTCGCCCTCGGTGCGGACGCCGGGTATCAGGTCGTTCATCCGGTTGAGGCACCGAAGGAAGGTGGACTTTCCGCAGCCCGAGGGGCCGATGAGCGCCGTCACCTGATTGTTCGGGATATCGAGGCTTATGGAATCCAGCCCCTGTTTCTGGTCGTACCAGAGGCTCAGATTGCGGCAGCTGATTCTTGCTTCCGTCATGTCTATCGCGCTTTCTCCAGCTTTCTTCTCATCCTGTAACGTATGAGGAATGCTCCCAGATTCAGTATGAACACAAGACCCACGAGGGTGAGCGCCGTGCCGTAGGCGAGCGGCCTGACCTTTTCGATCGACTGGTGCTGCGTGGCCAGTATGTAGAGGTGGTAGGGCAGCGCCATGAACTGGTCGGTGGGCGATTTCGGCACGTAGGGCAGGTAGAAGGCCGCGCCCGTGAAGAGTATCGGCGCGGTCTCCCCAGCCGCCCGCGAAAGCCCGAGTATCGCCCCGGTAAGAATTCCCGGCATGGCCGGGGGAAGGACCGCCGTGCGTATCGCCTGCCAGCGCGTCGCCCCGAGAGCCAGAGCGCCGTCGCGGTAAGCTCTCGGGACGGAGCGAAGCGCCTCTTCGCTGGCCGTGATTATCCACGGCAGGGTCAAAAGTCCCATCGTGAGCCCCGCCGAGAGGAGATTGGTCCCCAACTTCATCAGGGTCACGAAGAGAACCACGCCGAAGAGGCCGTAAACTACGCTCGGGACCCCCGAAAGATTCCGTATGGCAAGCCTTATGAGGCGGGTTCCCTTGCTGTCCTCGGCGTACTCGTTAAGGTAGATCGCGGCTCCGACCCCGAGAGGAAGGGAAAATATGAGGGTGAGCATGCTCACGAACGCCGTTCCGGCGATGGCGGGGTAGATTCCCCCTTCGGTCATACCCTTTCGCGGCATGGCGGTGAGAAATTCCCAGCTCATCACTCCCCACCCCCTGCTGGTTATGATTCCGAGAATGAAGACGAGCGCAACAAAAGCCGCGAGGGTGCACAAAACGAGGTAGGAACGTCCGATAAGGGACCAGAAGCGCTTCATCGGCGTCTGCCCTGATAGCGATGGAGGACGTAATCCGCGACGAGGTTGACCGCGAAGGAGAGGATGAAGAGGGCGAACCCCACCGCGAAGAGGGCGTAGAAGTGGGTGGTTCCCTGCGGCACCTCGCCGAGTTCGATGGCTATCGTCGCCGTCATGGTGCGGACGGCGGCGAGAAAATCGGTCGGGAAAGCGGGGGCGTTGCCGCAGGCCATAAGCACCGTCATCGTCTCGCCTATCGCGCGCCCCAAAGAGAGCATCACGGCGGCCAGAATCCCCGGCGCGGCCCCCGGCAGGGTCACGCCTATGAGCGTCTCCCATGAATTTGCCCCCAGGGCGAGGCTTCCCTGCCGGTACTCCTGCGGCACGGCGCGAAAGGCGTCCTCCGAGAGGCTCACCACCGTGGGGAGGCACATAACGGAGAGGAGAATCGACCCGTTGAGGGCGTTCAGTCCGTTGGGGATGTTGAAGGTTCTGGCTATCCACGGACCTATGACCGCGACGCCCAGAAAGCCGACGACTACGCTGGGCACGCTTGCGAGCACCTCGATTGCGGGCTTGAGGAGCTCGCGCACCCGGTAATCGGCGAATTCCGAAAGGTAGGCGGCGACGCCGACTCCCAGAGGTATCGTTATGATCATCGCCCCGAGGGAAACGAGAAAGGTCGAAAAGACCATCGAGATGATGCCGTAACCGGCCTTTTCCGGGCTCGTGGGGTCCCAGCGCGCGGAGGTGACGAATTCAAATATGGAAATCTCTTTGAAGGCCTGCGCCCCCTGCCAGAGTAGGAGGATGAAAATGCCCGCCAGCACGAAAATGGAGGCATAGGCCGAGGCGGCCAGCGCCCATTCTATGAGTCTTTCGCTCCTCCTCACCGCCCGGGCCTTCCTGGGGAGCAGAGGTGCGGCGATCTCTCTTTTTACCGTTATTTCCGCGCCGTTCACTTTTTGAAAAGACTCCTTATAATAGTTTGAAAGAAGTCTACAAAAATCATGTTACGGCAATGTTACGGCGGAGTTGTCATGCCGTTAATACCGAAATCCCTCATGCTTTCTGCAATTTTTCCGGCTTGAACGGCGGTTAAGCGAATCTTCAGCTTGCGTTCATATTCCCGTAACAAAAGGCCGCTATGATTTCTCTCGTAGCACGAGGAAGAAAAAAATCAACCCAAAGTAAGGAGAAATCATGAAAAGAAACTTCATCGCAGCAGCAGTCGCCTCCCTTCTCATCGCGGGAACGGCCTTCGCCGCACCCAGCATGGTGCAGGTAAAAGGGTCCGACACCCTCGTCAACCTCTCCCAGAGCTGGGCCGAGGTCTTCACCGAAAAGACCGGCAAGCTCGTCGCGGTCACGGGCGGCGGCTCGGGCACCGGCATTGCGGCGCTCATCGACGGCAAGTGCGACATCGCCAACTCCTCCCGCGACGTTAAAAGCAGCGAAGTCGAGCAGGGCAAGGCCAAGGGCGTCGAGGTCGTGGAAATAGCCGTCGCCATCGACGGCCTTTCCGTAATCGTCGGCTCCGGCAACCCCGTAAAGGCGCTCACTCCCGACGACGTCGGCAAGCTCTTCCGCGGCGAGATAACCAACTGGAAGCAGCTCGGCGGCAACGACGCCCCCGTCACCCTCTACGGCAGACAGCCCAACTCCGGCACCTACGTCTTCTTTCAGGAGCACGTCCTCGGGAAGAAAGACTACTCCACCAAGATGAACCAGATGAACGGCAATTCCCAGATCATCGAGGCGGTCGCCAGGGACGCCTCCGCGATAGGCTACGTCGGCGTCGGCTACATCGTCGACGAGAACAAAAAGCTGGTCCCCGGCATCAAGCCCCTCAACGTAATCGGCAAGGACGGCAAGGAAGTAAGCCCGCTCGACACCGCCGCGGTGAAGTCCGGCAAGTACCCCCTCGCCCGCACCCTTTACCAGTACGTAAACGGCAAGCCCAAGGGCGACGTTAAGGCCCTCATCGAGTTCGAGCTTTCCGACGAAGGCCAGAAGATGGCCGAAAAGGCCGGCTTCGACACCATCGGCAAGGAACTCGTCGAGAAGAACCAGAAAGCCATCAAGTAAATTTTCATCCTGGAAGCTAAAAAAGGCCGCGAAATTCGCGGCCTTTTTTGCGCTTGGCGATCGTTGCACAGAGCACAGGGCGGGCTTGGCCCGCCAAAACCATAATGTTTTACTCTCGTCATTCCCGCGAAGGCGGAATTCAGGGGTAGGATGGGCTTTAGCCCATCAATTTACAGCTAGCGAGACTTCGCCTCGCGCTTCTTGGCACTTTTTTCTAAAAAAAGTGCCTCGGGTGCGGGGCGAAGCCCGGCAAGTATAGAATTACATTAGTGTATTTAGAAGATGGCGGGCCGAGCCCGCCCTACGCGACTTGGCTTGCCGAAGGAGGCGGCCGGAACGACCTTTTTATCCACAGCCTACAGGCGTATAATAGCGGCGAAATTAAATCATTATAGTTGGCGCAAATTTTTGTTGCGCTATGCTGTCGCCAACATGCCATACGAGCCAGCAAGGAAGACATCATGGATCAGCAGCCCAAAATCCCCCTTTCACTTTTAGGTTCATTGTTTCAACCTCAAGTGAAACCAAAGGTTTTTGTGAGTTACCATCATGGCAAAGATCAACCATGGTATGACAAGTTTAATACAGTATTTGGCAGTGGGTATGATATAATAATAGATAAGTCGCTAGAGAGAAGTATTGACAGCGAAGATACTAATTACATTAGACAAGAAATTAGAGATAATAATATTAAGGGATCATCCGTAACTATAGTTTTATGTGGGGTTGAGACTTGGAAACGCAGATGGGTTGATTGGGAAATATCCATGACTCTCAATAAAGAGCATGCTTTGTTAGGTATTATACTTCCTGCCCACACAAAAAACAATGAAGGCAAAATTGTTGTACCCGATAGACTTCATGCCAACATCGCTACTGGATACGCATATTGGATTAATTGGACTGAAAATCCGTCTGAACTCACAACGGCTATAAGTGTAGCAAAGGATCGTGCTAAACTAACAAGATTGATCGATAATAGTTTGCCGAAAATGAACCGGAGTCTGCCGTGAGTCAGTGTGCCTCAGATACCCCTATTGCTATGCCGTTAAGCTTTGACTTGGCAGAGTTGCTAAAACTTTCACTTGAATCAGGTGGCCTTACCTTACGTCTCGGCCCTATTCTTCTAATTATCATATTTTTACTTGTCATTTTTTTTAGCATTCATTTTTTTAGGCGTTGGAAATGGGTACTAGCCACATGGAGCCCTGTCGAGGCAGAGCTTGAAATAGCTAATTTGGGGAAAGTAAAAATTAAACCAAATACTGATACGGTTAGAATTGCCTACCAAGCGTGGGTGGAAATAAACACTAGAAAAGTTGGCTTGAGGTTTGACGAAGAGAACGATGTCATTGTAGAAGTATATAATAGCTGGTATCAGCTTTTTGGCATATTGCGAGATTTAACAAAACAGATTCCAGCCCATAAGTTAAGAGATTGCGAAGATACAAGAAAACTTGTTCACATAATGCACACAGTTTTAAATGAAGGTCTGCGACCACATTTAACGCGATGGCAAGCCAGGTTTCGGCATGAATATGACCTCCTTAGGAAAAATCAACCAAACACGCCACCTCAAGAGTTGCAACGCCAGATTATTGGATATTCTGACCTTATACAGGACTTAAAGAATGTAAATGAGCAATTTGTGAAGTACGGTGATTGGTTAAGAAGAATAGCCGATGGCCAACCGTCCTCTTGATACGTTTCAATAACTAAGCCGCGATAGACTTTGACCTAAAATTTTATGTGGCTCGGAGAGGGTTGGTCCTTTTGAAGGCGGATAGGCCCGCCATCATGTCTAATACACCATATCTTTCAAAAGTTCCTCAACTCCATCCCGAATCTCGTCCCTAACCCGCCTGAACACCTCCATGACCTCTTCGTAGCTCCCGACCGCCGAGGCGGGGTCCTCGAAGGGCATGTGGCGGCGCTCGCCGACCTTTCCGGTGAAGATGGGGCATGACTCTCTGGCGGAGTCGCAGACCGTGACGAGGAGGTCGATCTCTCTGTCCATGTATTCGTCGGCGGATTTCGACCTCTGGCCGGAGATGTCTACCCCGGCCTCCGCCATCGCGCGAATCGCCAGGGGGTGTACGCTGATCGGCTTTGTCCCGGCGGAGAGCGCCTCCACGCGGCCGCCGGAGAGGTGGCGGAGCCACCCTTCGGCCATCTGGCTGCGGCAGGAGTTGCCGGTGCAGAGGAAAAGAACGGTTTTCTTTTTTGCCTGTTGATTCATATTAAAAAACCTCCGTGAATTCCCTGCGGTTGGGAGAAAACCGCACCGCCAGCACCCGGATGCCCCCCAGTACAAGTACCAGTATAACAGCCGCGACAAGTTTCTCCCGCGACATCTCCTTGTACCAGAAACCGAGGATTTCGGTCAGCACGGTCACCAGCACCGAGTCGATTATGTAAGTGACCTTGACCCTGCCCTCCGAAAAATAAATCTTGGCCGTCCGGTATATCTCGACCATCGCCAGTATGGACAATGAGTTGAGCATTATACCGCGTGACAGCTCCTCTACCGAAATGGCTGAAAAGGAGAGCAGGATTTTGGCCGTATTCAGGGTGGTGAAGGCTATCGCCCCCAGAATCACTACCATGAAGGCGACGAGAGCCCCGCGAACGCCGGTCTCTACGAGGCTCTCCAGCCGGGTTGAAATTTCTTCATGGTTTTTCATACAATCACCACCGAATCCGCGCCGCCCCCGGATTCCGCCGTTTTCGGGAAAGAGACCCTTACGAGGACTCCGGCCCTTCCGTCTCCGCTTATTATTTCCACTTTTCCTCCGAAGCGCCCCGCCGAGGCGCGCACTATGTAAAGCCCCATCCCGGAGCCGGGAATCCCGCCGGAATTTTTGCCCCGGTAGCGGTAGTCGAAGATGTGCCGCTGATCCTCTTCCCCGATGCCCGGCCCGTCGTCCTCAACCTCTATGACCGCGCTGCCCCCGCTGTAAAGCGTCCTGACCACGATAGTGCTCATCACGGGGCAGTAATTGACGGCGTTCTCGATGAGGTTCGAGACTATGAGGCGGGCTATCTCCGCGGGAAGCGAGGCGCTGACGCACTCCTCGTTTATCTCCTCGAAAATCAGGATTCCCTTTTTATCGGCATGCCCGCGGTGCAGCGCTATGGCGTCCGAAGCGCCCTCCCGCAGGTCGCAAAGGCACTTGTAGCTAGTGCAGGTATCCTCGATCTCCTTGAGGGCGCGCACGCCGCTCGCGGCTGATTCGAGGTACGCCGCCGACCGGCTTATATCCCGCGCCAGCGCCCTGATCTCGTCCTCGCAAAGGCTGTTGGCGCGCATCTCCAGCCGCTTTGAAAACCCTCCTATGGCAACGAGCTTGTTGGCTATCTCATGCAGCAAAACCCCCTCGCGCATTCTCGCTTCTTCCGAATCCATTTTCAGGCGGCCTATTTTCGCCTCCGAATCCTTCCTGAAAATGTTCTTTTGAACCAGAGTATCCACCCGGAGGCAAAGCTCCTTAACCGAAAAGGGTTTGCCCATGTAGTCGTCTGCGCCCGCCTCAAGGCCTATCTCCCGGTGGTTGACGTCCCCAAGCGCCGTAAGCATCAGAACCGGAGTCTGGGCGACAGAGGCGTCGTCATGGCGGCGAATCAGCCTGCATATCTCCCTGCCGTCGATGTCGGGAAGCATCAGATCCAGAATTATGGCGTCCGGATGCTTGATCGCTACCAGAGAGCAGGCCTTCAGCCCCGTATCGGCCCAATGGACCTCCATCCCCCTCGCCTCCAGATTTATCCTGATAATCTCCGCTATCTCCGGCTCGTCCTCGACTATTAATACAACAGGCTTGCCGAGGGTTTTGTTTTCGATTGAAATCGCTTCTGACCGCATGGCTGCTCCTTTTCTCGCCCCGCGCCCGGCGGAACGTCTTTTTAAATCCATGGTCAGAATAGTAACGGGAGAGTGTTTCGGATTTGTTATGAGGAGGTTTTTATTCCGTTAAACAGGCGGCGCAGCAAAAAAAGCCTCTCAAAAAGAGAGGACCTCAGGCTGTTGACCTGGAGCTCCCTTGTTGTTCTGTTTTTTGTGCGGAAAACTTCTCTTTTCGCCACAAATGGATTATTCGGCGGTCTTCATGATTTATTCATAATTGATTGCATATCATACGGCCTTCAGACAGGAGGAGCACGTATGGTTGCAAGACTTTTTGCCTCACCGAAGGCGCTTTCGCCGTGAGCAGGCTGTCAATAGTATTGCCCGCGTACAATGAGGAGGGGAATATAATCCCCCTGACGGGCGAAATTATGGAGGCTCTGACAGGGCTGCTCTCGCACTTCGACGAGATCGAGTGCGTTTTTGTCGACGACGCTTCCACCGACGGCACCCAAAGAGAGATTTCGGAGGCGCGCGCGCTATACCCTGCTCTCGGGATACGCCTGGTGGCGCTAAAGCGCAACTCGGGGCTTTCAGCCGCGATGGCGGCGGGTTTCGCCGCCGCCAGGGGTTCGGTCGTGGCTACGCTGGATACGGATTTGCAAAACGATCCTCGCGACCTGCCGAAACTTCTCTCCCATCTGGACCGCGGGGATGTGATTATCGGCATAAGGGCCAACAGGCGCGACACCTTTATAAAGCGCATGAGCTCGAAAATCGCCAACTGGATTCGCAACCGGGTGACCGGCGAAGACATTATCGACACGGGCTGCTCGCTTAAGGTTTATCGCAAACAGCACCTCGACAGGATAAAGCTGTTTACCGGCCTCCACAGGTTTCTTCCGACCCTGCTGAAGCTCGAAGGGGCCAGGGTGATACAGGTTCCGGTGAGCCACCGCCCCCGAATACGCGGCAAGGCGAAATACAATTTCTGGAACAGGCTGACGGGCCCTTTGATGGATCTGCTGGCGGTGCGCTGGATGCAAAAGAGACATTTCGCCAACCAGTGGGAGGAAATACATGGAGATTGATCTCTGGCTCGTGCTGGGCTTTAGCGCGCAGGCTCTTTTTTCCGGGAGGCTGCTGGTTCAGTGGGTCGTGAGCGAGAAGAAACGAAAGAGCACGGTGCCGAAGCTGTTCTGGTACCTTTCGCTTTTCGGAAGTACGCTTCTTCTCGTCTACGCAATCCATAAAATGGATCCGGTATTCATCCTCGGTCAGGGATTCGGCCTGGTGGTTTACGTGCGAAACCTGATGCTGTGGAAAGATGAGGAAGCGGTCGCCGAATCCGCATGAAAACCGCGAGTCAGACCATCCTTATAGCCCTGCTGCTGGCCGCGACGCTGACTCTGGGCTCAGCCAGCCGAGGCTTTTGGGGTAATCACGGAGAGGGAAGGCGCGCCGAGGTAGCCCGGGAGGTCGCCGCTTCAGGCAACTGGCTCGTCCCTACCCTCGAAGGAGAGCCTTTCGTCACCAAGCCGCCGCTTAGCTACTGGTTAATGGCTGCGGTTTTCACCGTCACGGGCCGCGCCACGGAAGGGACGGCGCGCATTCCGGCGGTTTTGGCGACACTGGCTACCCTTTTGCTGGTCGCCGGCATTGCCGGGCGCTGGAAATCTCCCGAGGACGGCCGCCTTTACTGCGATCCCGCCACTGCGGGCGTCCTCTTCGCCTCCATGCCTCTGGTCCTCCTCATGGGGCAAAACGCCGAGACGGAGCCTCTGCTGGCCTTTTTCTCCACCCTCTCTGTCTATTCCTGGTTCCGGGTGCGTCCGGGCGCTAAATCCGGCGAGGATACCGGCTGGCGGTTTCTCTTCGCGTGCTCTCTGGCGCTCGGCTTTATGGTCAAGGGCCCCCTCGGCTGGGTGTTTCCACTGCCGGGAGTCGTTGCCTGCGAGCTGGCCTCGCCGAAGGGGAAGCGGCGGACAGGCTATTTGGACCTGCCGCTTTTCCTTCTGGCCCACGTACTGCTGGCCGCGCCCTGGTTCATCTACGTCTATCGGAACGTGCCCGGAGCCCTCGACGTATGGCTCGGCGAGAGCGTTAACCGTATCGCGGACCCCACTTTTACAACCCACAAGGAACCTTTCTGGTACTATATTCCGATGCTGGCGGCTTTTGGGCCGGTTGTGGTTTTTTTGCCCTCTCTTTTGAGGCGCGCCACGTCAAGAGAAGGGCTTAAGGCTCTTTGGCCTTTTCTGTGGTTCGCCGCCGGAGTGATTTTTCTCAGTATGGCAACGAGCAAGCGCGCCCATTACCTACTTTCCCTCGCTCCCGGGCTCGCGCTGGCGGCTGCCGCCCAGGTTCACTCCATGGAAAAGAGTCTCACCGGCCGCCTGTCGAGGCCGTTTTTCCGTTTCGCCGGATGGCTTTCCCCGGCGCTACTTATCCTTGCCTGTGGGTGGCTGCTCACGCTGGGCTCCGGAAAAATCTCCTTCGGCCTTCTTATGGCGGTGGCGGGAGTTGCGGTAGTTTACCTGTTCCTCTGGCGTTATCGAGATTTCGATGCGATAAAATTTTTTGGGGTTTCTTTTTTGGCTGTCTCTGTTCTCGGGACGATGGGTTTTGTTCCCGTCATTGACGCCTACAGGAGCCCGGCGTCATTTTTTGCCGAGGTTGCAACCGCCACAGGGAGCGACGGCCCGGTCGTCAATTGGAACAACGATCTGGTTTCCTCAAACTTTTACCTGAGGCGCTTTGTCGCCAACGTAAACAGCGAGGAGGAACTCGCCGCCGCGCTTCCGGGCGGAGGATGGCTTGTAGGAGAGCCCTATGATTTCCGGCATCCTCCGCGCGGTATTCAGGAGGTTCTGAGAAGAGAGGCGGCGGACCCGTTCAATCCCTCCAGAAAAAGAGTGTGGGCCCTTTACAGGTGGAATCCGGCTGCGGACAATGAGGCCTCTGAAAAATAACATTCCGCTTCCATCATACCGGGAGTTCACCCAGATGAGACTGCTTATCGTCGAAGACAACGAGGACCTTGCCAGCGCCCTTTGCAGGGGGCTTCGAGAAGAAGGCTTTATCGTCGATCACGCCGCCGGAGGCGCTGATGGCCTGCATCTGGCGCAAATCCAGGATTATGATCTGATTCTGCTGGATATTTCGCTCCCGGAGGTAAGCGGTTTTCAGATTCTGGAAACGCTTCGTTCCGAACACAACGATGTACCGGTGGTTTTTCTGACGGCGCGCAAAGATGTCGAGGACAGGGTGAGGGGCCTTCGGCTGGGCGGAGACGACTATCTTTCCAAGCCCTTCAGCTTTGAGGAACTGCTCGCCAGGATTCGGGCGGTGCTGAGGCGTTCGTCCGGATTTCCCCAGGGGCGGCTTCTCTGGGGGAGGCTTGAGATGAAACCGGAAGCTCACCTTGCGCTTTGGGACAACCAGCCGGTAGACCTTACCCACAAAGAATTCCAGTTACTGGAGACCTTTTTGCTGAACAGGGGGAAGGCGCTCACCCGCACGCGCCTTGCCCTGAACGTTTACGATAGCGCCTTTGAATGCGATTCCAACGTCATCGACGCCCATGTGGCCAATCTGCGAAAGAAATTATTGAAAGCCACCGGAGCCGCCTTGATTGAAACCGTGCGCGGAGTGGGCTTCCGGCTGCCCGAGTCCCCCTCATGAAATCAATCCGTATGCGCATTCTCGTGCCTTTGGCGGCGCTCACGGCTCTGTCTCTTTTTCTTACCTATTGGACAATCTACGGGCTGGTCCGCCGGGATTTGCTAAGCGGACTCGATGAAACGCTTGGAGTAATGGCCAACGGCGTCGCATCCGCAATGGAATTGGAGGTCGGCGGTGTTTTTGAACTGGAGCTGCGGGAGCCGCAGATATCCCGGTTCACGGGCCCTGAAGCGGATTCGTTTTTCGTCATAAGAGAGTCTTCGGGGAAAATCGCAAGCTCCTCGGTCCCCAATCCTCCGGAGACACAGGTTAAGGACCGGTTTGAGACGCTTTCTTTGAACGGACGCTCTTACCGGGTAATAACCATCCCGATCACGAAGGCGACTGAAGACGATGAAATGGACCGCGTATACTGGAAAACGCAAAATCCGGGGAAAACCCTTCCCACGGTGGAGAACAGGCAATACGTAGTGTCCGTGGGGCATCTCATGGAGGATGTTGACGAAACCCTCGCCTTGTTCGGCACAAGGCTGGCTTTGGGGCTAGGCGGGTTTTTCGTATTGCTCCTGCTGATACCGGCGGGGGTTGTTTCCCGTGCGCTCACTCCCATCAAGCGTTTGTCCGCGCAAGCGGACCTGGTCGGCCCGGAATCCGGCAGTGAGAAACTAAATGAAGACGGGGTGGACAAAGAGGTTCACTCTCTTGTCGTGGCGCTGAACCACGCTCTTGCCCGGCTAACCGACGCCTACAAGAGACAGAAGCAATTCACCTGCGACGCCGCTCATGAGCTTCGCACTCCGATAAGCGCCATCCGCGTGCAATGCGAGGTGGCACTACGCAAGGAACGCGACGCGGAAGAATTGAAAAAAACCCTTGAAGCGGTAGGTCGCGCTTCGCACCGCTTGTCGAATATCGTAGAAAGTCTTCTTGCTCTGGCCCGCGTGCAGAATGTGGAGCATGACTCCAACCCCGGCAACCTGGTTGACATGGCGGACGCATGCTCGGAAGCGATCGAACTTAACAGGGCTTTTGCGAGCTTTAAAAATATCTCTATGGAAAAAAATATTTCCCCCGGGATAACCGTTCGCGGCAATGAAACGCTTATCGTCGAAGCGGTGTCCAACCTTCTTGAGAACGCCGTCAGGTACACCCCCGAGGGGGGACGGGTGGTTCTGGAGCTTTCAAACAATCCCGACCCCACGGTGGCGGTAACTGATACCGGAATCGGGATCGCCAAAGAACATCACGATAAAATATTCGACCGCTTCTACTGCGTGGACAAGGTCTCGGCGCGCGCAGGCGGCGGCGCGGGTCTCGGCCTCGCCATCGTCAGGGAAATAGCGGCGATGCACGAAGCAAAAATAACTCTGGAAAGCGAACCCGGCAAAGGCAGCACGTTCCAGTTGCGATTCAGGATTTGAATTCCAAAAAACCGGTACCGGCAATCAAAATGGGGATTCCTGGGGAAGTCTTTTTTTTCTTCGCCGAAAAGTAACGCAAGCCCCCTCCGATGCGTAAACCAAAAGAGAGAAACTCCGAAACGGCAAAGTCATCGCGAAGCTTTAAAAATTGACCCTGAACTTCAATCCGGCATATTCTCAGGTGCGCCCAATTTTCAGTTTTAAGGCGCTTGGCGTCTTTCCACCGCATGACGCCGGCATTTTCAACTTACCCACCCACATTGCCTCCGCCCGGGAAAAGAGCCTGAGGCGGGATTGGGAGTTAAGATGCGTTTCCCATTGTTCATAGCGGCTGGAGCCTTGATCCTTTTCACCCAGGCCTGCAGCGATTCGGTTGAAGTGCATAACCCCCCGGTTTTTGATTTGCCGGGTTCCGTCACGGTTGACGAGAACTCCACCGTCGCCTTCATACTGACTGCAACGGATATCGATGGCGGCGTACTCAGATACGGCGCAGCGAGCCTCCCCCAGGGGGCGTCCTTTGTCCCCGCCACCGGCGAGTTCGACTGGACGCCGGGCTATTCCGACGCGGGAAGCTACGAGGTCGTCTTCACCGTCAGCGACGGGGAACTGGAAACCACGAAGACGGTCACCATAACGGTAAACAACGTGGACCGCGCGCCGGTTCTCGAACCCATCGTCACCCTCGCCGTGGACGAGAACTCAACCCTTTCATATACCCTCGCGGCGGCCGACCCGGACGGCGACACCCTCGCCTGCGGCGCCGAAGGGCTTCCCGCCGGAGCGACGCTGAACGGCTCAACCGGCGAATTAAGCTGGGCGACGGGCTATTCCGACGCCGGAAGCTACGACATAACATTCACCGTCAGCGACGGATTCATGGAGGTCTCCGAGACGGTCACTGTGACGGTGAATAACGTCAACCGCGCGCCGGTTCTCGAACCCACCGGCTCCAGGGGAGTGGACGAAAACTCGGCGCTTTCCTTTACCCTTGCGGCGACCGATCCCGACGGAGACACCCTCGCCTACGGCGCCGAAGGGCTTCCCGCCGGAGCGACGCTGAATGCTTCAACCGGCGACTTCGGCTGGACGCCGGGCTATTCCGACGCCGGAAGCTACGACATTACCTTCACCATCAGCGACGGAACCCTCGAAGACTCGGAGACGGTCACGATAACGGTTGCCAACGTCAACCGCGCGCCGGTTCTCGGCTTCATCGGCCCCATTATCGTGTTCGAGAACGCCATCCTTGAATTAACACTCGAGGCGACGGACCCCGACGGCGACGAGGTCGCCTTCAGCGCCTCCGGCCTTCCCCCGAGAGCGTCCTTCAACCCTTCAACCGGCGAAATAAGCTGGGCTCCGGTTTATTCCGATGCGGGGATCTACTACGCCACCTTTACCGTCAGCGACGGAACCCTCGAAGACTCGGAATCGATCACCATCACCACTCCCTATACCTACCCGACGGACCCGGACGGCTATGAAAACGACAGCGGCCCGGAGAATGCGGGCTTGCTTGAAATAGGAGAAATCCAGTTTCGTTCGATCTTTCCGGTCGGCGACGCAGACTGGATGCGCATCAGCCTTACCGGCGGCGTCACCTACGAGTTCACAACCTCCCATCTTTCGATCAACGGCGACACCTGGCTTTGGCTCTTCGACACCGACGGTACGACCTGTCTTACGCAAAACGATGACTGCGTGGGGTACGACAGCTGCTTTCAGTACACCCCCGCAGCGGACGGCGATTATTACCTGAAGGTCAACGGCTATATTATCCGGGGGCTGATGAGCTACAGCCTTGAGGTCCATCCCTTCGTGGACAACGACGGCGACAACTGGTCCGCTTTTCACGACTGCAACGAGACGGACCCCGGAATAAATCCAAAGGCTACGGATATAGCCGGCGACGGGATCGACCAGAACTGCACGGGGACCGACGCCCTCGTCGCCGAGGTTCCGGATCCCTTCGAGGATGACGATACGATGGAGACCGCCACCGAACTGGTCACGGCGCAGGGTATGCAGTACGAATTCACGAGAAGGTCGGAATTTTTCCCGGAGGCGATGCACACTCTTCACGACCTAAACGACGTGGACTGGTTCACGGTGGATATACCGCCCCATGAAATGGTGGGGGTCGAGGTAATAGGCTATTACAGTTGGCCGCTGCAGGAAACCACTTACGGCATAATATTGCTTGAGGTGGCCGATACTAGCCTCCGAACGAATCCTAAATGGGATGGATACGTTTTGATCGCAAACGACACCGAAACCCCCCAAAAGGCATTCCTCCGGACGATTGAGCCAGACCAGCCTCTCTCGTACGTGATATGCGCGATACCGCAGGGCTTTGACATCGACATGGACGGCTCCGGGACGATGGGTATGTGGTTCGAGCACGACTGCGACGACACGAACCCGGGGATAAATGACAACGCCTTCGACATCCCGGGCGACGGAATCGATCAGGACTGCGACGGGGTTGACGCGATTTCGGGAAGCGGCGTTTCGCCCGTCAGGAATGCTCCGCTCAAGCGGCGCAGGTAGGATTTCGGGATTCCGGTTACTCCGTTGTGACGACAGCCGTTACCCTGCGGTTCTTGGCCCGTCCCGCTCTGGTGTCGTTGGGGGCTATCGGGCGGGTCTCGCCGTAACCCGCGGCTTTGATGCGGTCAGGAGAGATCTTCCAGGTTTTTATTAAAATCCGCGCCAGACTTTTCGCTCTCTTCTCCGAGAGAGTCTGGTTGTACCCAGCCTCGCCCGTGCTGTCTGCGTAACCTTCTATGGTTATTCGCGCCTTCGGATTGGCCGCCATGAACTGCGCGAGCTTCTCCACTTCCTCCAGATATTTCTTTTTCACCGCGTGGGAATTGAGGTCAAACTGCATGGACAGCTCCAGGCGTTCGACCTTCTTTTCAGACGCGGGAGCGGACGCCGCAGGTTTTACCTCGGGCACGATCGCCTTTGCCACTTCGGGAGCTTTGGGCGCTTTCGGAGCTTCGGCTGCTACCGGGGCTTTCGGAGCTTCCGGTGCTTTTGCCGCTTCCACGGGTCTGATCGCTACTTCGGTTTTCGGGGGCTCTTCCCTGAAAAGACATCCGTCGGAATCCACCTTCATGCCGCGGGGAGTGCCGGGGCACTTGTCGAGGCTGTTGGGAACTCCATCACCGTCGTCGTCTCCGTCCTCTACCTTCGGAGCAAGCGCGACGGCTGCCGGAAGGGCCGGGGGCTCCGCCTTGACTTCGGCTGGCGGCGCCGGGGCCGGTTCCACGGGCTTTTCGGCTACCGGGGGGGAGCCTTTGGGGCCGTCAAAGAACCACGAGACCCCGACGGTGGCAAGCAGATTGTAACGCGCGGGGCCATGTGTGACTATCTGGCGCAGGTCGCCCCGTACGGACAGCCGGTCGCTGACGCCGTATCCGGCTCCCGCTCCGTAGTGAAAGGTCCACTCCCGCTCGATACCGGATTTATTGAGATTGTCGTAGTCGTAGAAAGCCGAGCCGACGCCGAAACCGAGATAGGGCGAGAGCTTTTCAGAGGACAAAAACGGCGGGTGGTAAAGCGCTCCCATGCTTGCGGCGGTCAGGGATATTTCGTCGTCTTTCCTGTCCGAAAAAGCGTGGAGAAGCTCAAGTTCCGCCCCCCAGGAGTTGTTGAAGTGATACCCGCCGCGAACTCCCAGCGCCGCGCCGGTCGTGTCGCTCAGGGAAGGGTCGAAGCGGTTTACGCCCGCAAAAGGCGAAATCTCGACGAGGCCGTTTCGCTCCAGCGCCATTGCCGAAATGAACGGCAAGGCGCATGCAAAAATCACGGAAAAGACAAAAATGGCTGGTCTCATTAGGCACCTTGAGCAAGTTTAGAAGTTTTTTCCTGCCAAGGTATTATTTCTTAACACAATTCCCCCGCCCGGAAAACAGATAATGACCAGCCCGGTCTGATGCGGCTCAAGGCGACGGAGATTTAGACCGGTTCAGGCTCATTAAAAAAGGGCCTCTTTTTGCGCGGAGGCCCTTTTCCATTCACTCTACCAAGCCCTCAATGGCTGCAGGCGTGCCCTTCTCCATGTCCGCCGCAGACGAAACCGGGGCTCCATTTATCGAGGGAGCCGCTCGCCAGGAGGCTTAGGTTCTCCGCGATCGTAGAGCCCTTCGACCTGTAGACTGCGATATTGGCGCTGGTAAGGCCGCTAAGCGCCCCGCCGCCTATTCCGCCGACCACGACGGCGCTGACGGGGTGATCGCTGATAGCCTTGAGGGGCTGACAGGAGCCGTGCGCGTGGCTCGTATCCCTGTTTCGGACTTCAGTCACCTCGTTGCTTTCAAGGTCTACCATCACAAAGAGGGGCGCGGAGCCGAAGTGGTCGAACACCTTGCTTTCGAGCCCTTCGTTTCGCTCTACCGGGAAGCATATCTTCATGGTTAATCTCCGTTCGATCGAGGTTGCCAAATTCTTTAGGGATTTTATAACAGTAAATCAACCGGAGGGCAAATTCGCCTCAAATCATCGAGACAATCGCCCAGAGCGAAAGCCCCGCCGCGAAGACCAACGCCGCATCCAGTTTCAGGTACCGCACTCCGGCGAGCGCCAGCGCCGCGAAAATAAACTCCTTCGGCCCCTTCAGGGCGTGCGAGCCGAGCTGTATCACCATCAGGGCCAGAAGCCCTACAAAGGACGCCATCACCCCCGCCAGCGCCCCCCGCGCGCCTTCCAGGTGCCTTACATGTCTGAAAAGCTCGGTGAACACGAGCGTCATGGCTATCGAGGGGGAGAAGATCGCGAAGGTAGCGAGCGCCGCCCCGGCCGCTCCGGCCATCTTGTAGCCGACGAAGGCGGCGGTGATGAGAAACGGCCCCGGAGTTATCTGCCCCATCGCTATGCCATCGGCGAACTGGCCGGGCGTGAGCCATTGGTGTTTGTTCACCACGTCGGCCTGAATGAGCGGCAGGATTGTCGCCCCGTTTCCGAACGCGACCGAGCCGATCTTGAAAAAAACCAGCCCCATCGAGCTCATAAGAGAGGGAATCGCCAGCGCCGCCAGAACCGCCGCAAAAACCGCGCCGGTCACCGCGCCGATACCCAGCCAGCGCTTCGGCCCCGCGCTCTCTTCAACGTCTTCGCCGAAGTGCTCTTCCCTCGCTTTCGGGCGAAGGAACAAGGCTCCGAGGGCCAGCGCCAGAAAGACTATTGCAATCGCGTTCATTTTGAAGAGGAGGGCTCCAAACGCCGCCGCGCCGACAATCGCCCGCCCGGTAGTGCGCAGATTGCTTCTCCCCAGATCGATCAGAAGATTGCACAAAATTCCGATGACGAGGGCTTCGAGCCCCAGGAAGAGGCTGGGCATCCAGGGGAGAGTCCCGAAGGTGAAGTAAAGCCAGGAGAGAAGCAGAATCAGGAGAAAGGAGGGCAGGGCGAAGGAAGTGGTGGCGACTACCGCTCCGGTCGCTCCGCGCAGCCTGTAGCCGGTGTAAGCCACGAGATCCATGCCGATCGTTCCGGGATAAAGCTGCACGAGAGAAAGCCCCTCGTCCATCTCCTTTTCCGTGAGCCACTTGCGGGAAGCGGGCATTTTTCTCAGCTTCTGAATGACGACCGGGCCGCCGAAGGCTGTCGCCCCAACGCCAAGATAGGCTAATGCGATTTCTCTGAGTCGTACCCTGTCAGGCAAAATTAAAGTCTTTCGGGAAAGCGGCGTTGGGCCAACGGCTGGCGATTTACATTTGATTCCCCGCGAAAACAATGGTTACAGCTCGCCAATAGCGCAAACGAGTATTTTCTTCGAGAACTAGGAAGGCGAGAAAAATGACCGGAGGAATACCGTGTAGTATTTCGAGGATCATTTTTTGAAGCCTGACAAAGTAAATCGAAGAAAAGACGAAGTTTTGCGGTTTACGGAGGGCACTCGCCGCAAACCGAGCGAAAGAGGTTTGTGCTGAGGTAGCGGTCGCCCCTGTCGGGAAGGATGGCGGCTATCGTGCCTTCCTTCATGCCCTCGGCGACCTTTAGCGCGACGGCCATCGCCGCGCCGGAAGACATCCCGACGAAGAGCCCTTCCTTTTCGGCCATCAGCCGCGCCGTCTCGAAGGCGTCCTCGTCCTTTACCTTCATAACGAGGTCGAGCTTGTCCGGGTTGTAGATGGAGGGCACTATCGACTCCTGCATGTTCTTCAGCCCCTGTATCCGGTGGCCGGGAAGGGGCTCGGCGGCTATAACCTTCACCCTGCCGGACTTCTCGTGCATGAAGCGCGAAATGCCCATCGCCGTGCCGGAGGTCCCGAGACCCGCTACGACGAAATCGAGGTCGCCTCCGGTCTGCTCCCATATCTCGGGGCCGGTGGTCTCGTAGTGGGCCAGCACGTTCGCCTCGTTCTCGAACTGGTTTGGCATGTAATACTCTTCCGGGCTCTCTTCAAGTATCTTGTGGGCCTTGCGGATGGCGCCGTCGGTGGCGTCGCACGCGGGGGAGAGGACGAGATCGGCCCCGTAAGCCTCCAGAATCGCCCTGCGCTCGACGCTTACGCAGGCGGGCATTACGAGCTTGACCTTGTAGCCCCTGACCGCCCCTATCATCGCAAGCGCGATTCCGGTGTTGCCGCTGGTGGCCTCCAGTATCACCTTATCTTTGGTGAGGAGCCCCTTTTTCTCGGCCTCGCGTATCATGTACCAGGCCGTGCGATCCTTGACCGAGCCGCCGGGGTTGGAGCCTTCCAGCTTGGCAAGCACCCGCACGTTGGGGTTCGGGCACAGGTTCTTTATGCGCACCAACGGTGTATTGCCTATCGCCAGCGTAAGTTCTTCAGCAAAACGGGTCACTTTTCGCCCTCCGCAAATTTACGTTCCGAAACCGTCAGCCACTCTTTGAGTCTCCCGTACCGCACCTTGCCGATGGAGGGAGTTTTCCTTATATCGCCCACTTCCGAAAAACCGCCGAGTTTTTCGCGCGTAAGGAGAATCTTCGCGGCGGTCTTCTCGCCGACCCCCGGAAGGGCCATCAGGTCCTCGGAGGCCGCTCCGTTCAGATCTAGAGGATTTCCCAGCAAAAGCCCGCGCCAGCCGCCGATAGACGATATTTCCGGCCCCGCTTCTTCGCTTACCGAAAATTCCCCGCCCGAAAGCTGCCCGACGCGGGGAAAAGGCGCGCCTCGCGGCCGGTCGAACCTGCCGTGCAGGAGCACAGCCGCGAGGCAGAGCGCCCCCGCGAGCAGGAGCCCCGCCTCAGAACTTGCCGAAAGGTTATCCGCCGTTTTCTTTTTCATCGCTGAGGAGCTTGTACTCTATGGCGTCTACAAGGGCCATGTAGGAGGCCTGGATTATGTTCTCGTCCACCCCGACCGTACCCCAGCTGTTCTTTCCGTCGCTGGATTCGATGAGGACGCGCACCCTCGCCCCCGTCCCGGTCCCGCCGGAACCCGAAAGGACGCGGACCTTGAAATCGGTGAGCCTGATGTCCTTTATGGAGGGGTAGAACTTCTCCAGCGCCTTGCGAAGCGCGCAGTCGAGCGCGTTCAGGGGGCCGTTTCCGATGGCGGCGGTGTGCTCTATCTCGTCGCCCACCTTCACCATTATCGCGGCCTCGGAGAAGGGAGTCCTGTCTCCGGCGCGCTTTTCGTCTATGACCCGAAAGCCGAGGAGATCGAAGAACTTCCTGTGTAGGCCAAGCTGTTTTTTGAAGAGCATCTCGAAGCTGGCCTCGGCCCCCTCGTACATGAAGCCCTCTTCTTCGAGGCGCTTAAGCTCGTTCAGTATCTGGACCGCAGCCGGGTCTTTCTCGTTAATCTCAAGGCCGATCTGCTTCGCTTTGGAGAGGATGCTGGCCTTGCCGGAGAGGTCGGAAAGGAGGATGCGCTGGCGGTTGCCGACGAGGGAGGGGTCGATATGCTCGTAGGTGAGCGCGTTTCTAAGCACCGCCGAGACGTGGACGCCTCCCTTGTGGGCGAAGGCGCTGTCGCCGACGAAGGGCTGGTGTTTGTTGTGGGTTACGTTGGCCAGTTCGTCGATGAAGCGGGAAGTCTCCCTAAGGAGCGCAAGCTTTTCGGCAGGTATCGTGTCGATTTTCTGCTTCAGAGCGAGGTTGGGGATTATCGAGACGAGGTTGGCGTTGCCGCAGCGCTCGCCGTAGCCGTTCATCGTGCCCTGCACGTGCGCCGCCCCGGCGCGGACCGCGACGAGAGAATTAGCAACGGCAAGCTCGCTGTCGTTGTGGCAGTGTATCCCGACCACGGCCCCGGTCTCGCGGAGGACCTCTCCTACGATTTCCTCTATCTCCCAGGGCATCGTCCCGCCGTTGGTGTCGCAGAGGACTATCACCTCAGCCCCGCCCCTCACGGCCGCACGCACAGTCTCCATCGCGTAACCGGGATTAGCCTTGTAACCGTCGAAGAAGTGCTCGGCGTCGTAAAGCACCTCCTCGACCCTGGATTTCAGGTACCAGACGCTGCGCTCGATTATTTCGAGGTTGCGCTCCTCGTCGATGCGGAGCGCCTCCCTGACGTGCATATCCCAACTCTTGCCGAAGATGGTGACGACGGGCGTCCCGGCCTTCAGCAGCTTCTGGATGTTGGCGTCTTTGGAGGGAGTGGTATCCGCGCGGCAGGTGGAGCCGAAGGCGCAAAGGCGGGCGTTTTGGAAATGCTCCTTGCGCGCAAGCTCGAAGAACTTGATATCCTTGGGGTTGGAGCCGGGCCAGCCGCCCTCGATGTAGTGGACGCCGAGCTCGTCGATCTTCTTCGCTACGCGCAGCTTGTCCTCGGCACTGAAGGCTATGTCCTCGGACTGCGTGCCGTCGCGAAGGGTGGTGTCGTAAATTTTAACGGTCATTTTATGCCCCTTGGTCGCAAACAAACTCGGGGTCCACCGGACCCCGATCAGATTGAATGCCTGGGGAAAAACTACTTATCAAGCCCGAAAGCTGTATGCAAAACCCTTACCGCCAGTTCGGTGTACTTGGCCTCGATGACGCAGGAGACCTTTATCTCCGAGGTCGAGATCATGAGGATATTTACGCCCTCGGCGGCAAGCACCTTGAACATCTTGGCGGCGACCCCGGCGTGGCTCTTCATCCCGACGCCGACGACGGAGATCTTCGCTATGCTGTTGTCGGTGGCTATCTCTTTCGCGCCAAGCTCGTCGGCGCAGGGCTTTATCACCTCAAGGGCCTTGGTCAGATCGGCCTTGGGAACGGTGAAGGTGATGGAGGCTTTTCCGCTTTCGCCTATGTCCTGGACGATAACGTCCACCACTATGTTGTGCTCGGCAAGCGCGCCGAAGATTCTGGCCGCGATTCCCGGCCTGTCGGGCACCGCCTTGACGCTTACCTTGGCCTCGTTACGGTCGTAAGCGATGCCTGCCACGATAACCTGTTCCATACTGTCGTCCTCCTCGACAACCCACGTCCCCTCGTTGTCGTTGAAGGAGGAGCGGACATGGACGGGCACTTTGTATTTTTTAGCGAATTCGACTGAGCGTATCTGCAGAACCTTCGCGCCGACCGAAGCCAGTTCCAGCATCTCGTCGTAAGAGATTTTGGAGAGCTTCCGGGCCTTGTCGCAGAGGTTCGGATCGGTGGTGTAAACGCCGTCCACGTCGGTGTATATCTCGCAGACGTCGGCATTCAGGGCGGCGGCGACGGCGACGGCGCTGGTGTCGGAGCCTCCCCTGCCCAGCGTGGTTATGTCGCCGCTCTCGTCGACTCCCTGAAAGCCCGCCACGACCGCGACGTTGCCGTCGTCGAGCGCCTTCATCAGGTTCTGGGTTTCGACGGAGGATATCCGGGCCTTCATGTGCGCCGAATCGGTGACCATCTTTATCTGCGCACCGGTAAAGGAAACCGCGGGTACGCCCATGTGGCGAAGGGTTATCGCCAGAAGGGCGATTGTAACCTGCTCGCCGGTGGAGAGCAGAACGTCCATCTCCCTTTCGCTGGGGCGGTCGGTTATGCAAGCGGCGAGGCGGATAAGAGAATCCGTCTGCCCCGACATGGCCGACACCACGACGACGACCTTGTCGCCCCTGGCATGGTATCCGGCGACCCGCCTCGCTACGTTCGCTATCCTCTCTACGTCTCCGACGGAGGTGCCTCCGTATTTCTGGACCACCAGAGCCATACGGTTATTCCTCCTCGGGGCGGCTTCTGCGCACCATTTTGTGAATTGAAAGGCCCATCGTGTCCTCGCTGGCCTCCAGAATTACCTCGCTTATGGTCGGATGGGTGTGGATGGTGGTGACGATGTCGCCGGGCGAGGCTTCCATCCTCATGGCGACGGCGACCTCTCCGATAATCTCGGCGGCGCTGTGGCCCGCGATCGTAGCTCCCACTATCCTGCCGGTATCGTCGTCGGAGATTATCTTTATGAACCCTTCCTTCTCGCCCATGCAGACGGCCTTGCCGCTGGCGGCGTAGGCGAACCTGCCGACGCGGTACTCCGCGCCGCTCTTTTTGAGCTCTTCCTCGGTGGTTCCGACCGAGGCTACTTCCGGGCTGGTGAAGGTGGCTCTCGGCACGGTGGAGTAATCCATCCAGTACTTCTTCCCGAGGGCGTTGTGGACCGCGACCATCGCCTCGCTGGTGGCTACGTGGGCGAGCATATATTTTCCTACCACGTCGCCGACGGCGTAGATGCCGGGAATCTCCGTCTCCATCTCGTCGTTGACCGCCACGAAACCTTTTTCGTCGAGCTCCAGCCCCGCGTCTTCGAGGCCGATGTTCCGGCTGCGGGGAACGCGCCCGATGGAGACTACCACGCGGTCGAAAGCGAGCTCCTCGCCGGTGGCCAGAGTGACCTTGACCTCTTTGCCCGCGACCTCGGCTTTCTCGACGCGGACGCCGGTCTTTACCTCTACGTCCCGGGCCTTGAGGGTCTTCTGGACCAGGCGGGCGGCCTCCTTGTCCTCGGTGACGAGGAGGCGGTCGAGCATCTCTATAACGGTGACCCTCGAGCCGAAGGCCGAGAAGATGTGCGCCAGTTCGCAGCCGACGACTCCGCCACCGATTATCGCCAGGCGGGCGGGAAGGTCCTTCAGGCCCCAGATCTGGTCCGAGTTGACTATCTTGTCTCCGTCCACCTTCATAGCCGGAATTTCAATCGGCTTGGAGCCGGTGGAAAGGATGATGTTGCGCGCCTGTATCTGGAAGCTTCCGCCGTCGGCGGTGGTAACCCTTATGGTTTCGGGGTTTTCCAGCCTGCCCCTGCCGTGGACGATATCCACGCCGTTGCCGGCGAGGAGTTTTTTGACGCCCCCGACGAGGTCGGAGACGACCTTGTCCTTCCTCGCGACGCAAGCCGCGAGGTCGAAACTTTCAAGTTTCGCGTTGATTCCGAACTCTTTGGCTCCCGAAAGGGCGAGCATCTTCGAGGCGCTGGCGTAAAAAGCCTTTGACGGTATGCAGCCGACATTGAGGCAGGTTCCGCCGAGCTTCTTTTCCTCGATGACACAGATTTTGGAACCGAGCTGTCCTCCCCGAATGGCCCCGACATAGCCGCCGGGACCTGCGCCTAAAAAGGCCACGTCATAAATCATCGCAACTCTCCTTGATAACCCCAATGGCGCGCACAAGCGAGCGGCCCGCTTTGGCCGCTATTTCCCCGCGCCAGGAAACATTTATGATGCGTTTCGTACCTCCGGCGGAGGTGAATTTTAAAGACAGTATGTCTTCGCCGAGGTAAGAAATGAAGTTATCCGGCCATTCTATCACGCAAATTCCGCCTGCGCCTAGTACTTCCTCAATACCAAGGTCGCCGGGATCGAACTCCCCGCCAAGGCGGTAGAAATCGAAGTGGTTGAGTTCCAGCCTGCCCTGATAGACCTTGTGAATGGTAAAGGTGGGGCTCGTCACGTAAGCGGGGTTTTTCACCCCCAGCCCCTTCGCGATTCCCTTCGTCAGCAGGGTCTTGCCCGCTCCGAGAGTCCCGAAAAGCGCCACCGTGAGGCCGGGTCCGGCAACCTTTCCCAGCTCCTCTCCAAGCCGCAGGGTGTCCCCCGGCCGCTTCGAGAGGTAGTCGAATCCGGTCACACCATCGCCCTGATGAGGTCGAGTTTCCCGACGACGCCGACGAGCTTTCCCTCGGCGTCCACCACCGGCAGGGTGTGAACTCCCTTTTCGCCCATCGCCGTGGCCATCTGGGTCAGCGTCGCATCCGGGCTTAGCACTATGGGGTCCTGGGTCATAATCTCGGCCACCGTCGTGGCCGCCATCTTTCTCATCTCCTCCTCGAACTTCTTTTCGCCCCCGAGGGGGAGGACGGCGTCGAAGAGGGTGAAGAAGGTGGGGATGTGAATCCGCTCGTCGCGGTGTATGAGATCGCTCTCGGTGACCACGCCGACGACCCGGCCCGCCTCGACGACGGGAAAACCGCCGACCCTCTTTTCAGCGAAGAGTTTTGCAAGCTCTTTCAGCCCGGTGTTGGGGGTAACGGTGTGAACCTCTCTCGTCATGAGATCTCTTGCGGTCTTCATCTATTACTCCTTTTCAAGTTCCATGAAAATTTGCGGCAGCGCCTCGGTGATGTCGGAGGCGATAAGGGACTCCACGCCCCAAAGGCCGGAGGCGGCGTCCCCGGCGGAGCCGTGAATGAACGCCCCGGCTTCGGCGGCTTTGAGGACACCGAGGCCGCGCGCAAGGAAAGCCCCGGCGATTCCCGAAAGTACGTCGCCGCTTCCCGCCGTCGCCATCCCCGGATTGCCCTTTGAAACGATCCTGGGAATTTCTCCGGGAGAGCCCACCAGCGTCGAGGCCCCCTTGAGGATTACCGCCGAGGAGAACTTTTCGACCAGCCCCAGCAGCGCGCCGGAGCGGTCCTCCTGAATCCGCGCGGTGGTAAGGCCGAGGAGCCTTCCCGCTTCGCCGGGGTGGGGGGTAAGCACCGCCTCTTCCGGCCTTTTCTTCCAGAGCGCCGGGTTCGAGGCGAGGATGTTCAGCGCGTCGGCGTCTATCACGCAGGGAGGAAGGTTCCCAAGCGAAAAGAGTTTTTCCAGAAAATCCGCCGGGCCGGGGCCGGTCCCCATTCCGGGGCCCAGGACGATGGCGTCGGAATTCCCGACAAGACCGATCAGCCCTTCGACGGCCCCGGCGCTCCATTCCCCGCCCTTTCCCACGGGAGCGGTCATCGCCTCCATCGGGAAACGGGCTTCTTCGGCAGCCCCGGAGGGATAAGCAGCCGTCACAAGTCCCGCGCCGCTCCGCAGGGCCGCCAGCGAAGCGAGCGCAGCCGCCCCCATCTTCCCCGTGGAACCCGCGAGAATGAGAAGGTGTCCGTAGTCTCCCTTGTGGCTCGAAGGCGTTCTTGCGAACAGCCCGCGAAAATCGCTTTTAGCAAGCAGGAAAAGATCGGGGTTTTCTCTGGCTGCCGACCCGGGAGGTATCCCTATGTCGGCGAGAACCACCTCTCCCGCGAGAGCCGCGCCCTCTCCCAGAAAATGCCCTTTTTTGTAATAACCGAAAGTGACCGTGAGGGCGGCCTTTACCGCCTCGCCCATGACCCTGCCGGTGTCGGAGGAGACGCCCGAGGGGATGTCGACGCTGACGACCGGGAGAGAGGAAGAATTCACGCGCCGTATCCACCCGGCGGTCTCCTCCCTGACCTCGCCCTCGACTCCGGTGCCAAGCAGGGCGTCTATAATGAAGGATGACCCTCCGAAGGGGTCAGGCGGCGGCGAGAGGGCTTCGGCGACGTTGCCTCCGGACTTTAAAAAAGCATTCATATGGAGCGCGGCGTCGCCTTTCACCTTCGCTTTTTCTCCGGCGAGGTATACCCGGACCGGATACCCCCGGTTAGAAAGCCCTCTGGCGGCGACAAAGCCGTCTCCGCCGTTGTTCCCCCCGCCGCAGAGTATGGAGACGTGCCCGTCGCCGGGCATCGCCTTGAAGCGGGTCACCGCCTCTCTGGCGACGGCGCGGCCGGCGGTCTCCATCAGCACCGCACCGGGGAGGCCGATCTCCCCTATCGTGTAGCGGTCGAGCCGCCCCATGCGTGCTGCGTCAAGAAGGGGAAACATCGGTCTTGGTCCCTCCTTTCAGTTCGCTTCCAGGATTACGACTGCGCTGGCCATGCCGCCGTCGTGGGAGATTGAAAGGTGCGCGCGGCATACCCTCTTTTCCGAGGCGATGCGGGCGGCCCCGCCGTGAAGAGTCAGCTCCGGCCTGCCGGACACGCCGGAAAGTATCTCTACGTCGCGCCAGCCCACTCCGTCTCCCCACCCGGACCCGAGGGCCTTCATCGCCGCTTCCTTGGCGGCGAATCTCGCAGCGAGGGAATCCGGCGAGTTGTTCTTTTTTAAAAGCTCCGTCCTCTCGGCCCCGGTGTAAACCCGGCAGAGAAAGCGCTCCCCGTGTTTTTCTAGGAGCCTCTCGATGCGGGATACCTTGACGATGTCGAGACCGAGACCGGCTATCATCCCCTTTTCAAGACCTCTTCGATGAGCCGTTTGTACTCCGCCACAGTCTCCCTCAGCCCGACGAAAATGGCCCTGCCGATGATGGCGTGGCCGATGTTCAGTTCCTCGACGTGGGGCAGCCGCACGACGGGCGCGAGATTCCTGAGATTGAGCCCGTGGCCAGCGTGGACCCTGAGACCCGCGGCATTTGCGGCGCGGCAGGCGTTTTCGAGGCGCGCGAGTTCGGCTTTGGCTTTTTCAGAGCCGAAGGCGTGGGCGTAGGAGCCGGTATGGAACTCGACCGAGTCCGCACCGGCAATAGCCGAAGCCTCCACCTGCCTTTCGTCGGGGTCGATAAAGAGGCTGACCTTTATCCCGGCGTCGCGCATCCTCGCGGCGGCCCCGCTCACCTCCTTGAGATTCCCCACCACGTCGAGCCCTCCCTCGGTGGTGACCTCCCGCCTCTTCTCGGGGACCATGCAGACCACGAAGGGGCGCTTTTCCGCCGCGATGCCGACCATCTCCTCCGTGACCGCCATTTCGAGGTTCACCGGAACCTTCGCCGTGGCCAGCACCCTTTCGAGATCGTGGTCCTGGATGTGGCGGCGGTCTTCCCGAAGGTGGATGGTTATCTGGTCGGCGCCTCCCAGTTCCGCGAGGACGACGGCCCACACCGGATCGGGTTCGTCTATCATGCGGGCCTGCCGCAGGGTGGCTACGTGGTCTATGTTGACTCCAAGCCGGATCAAAGAACCTCCTTTGGCCTAAGCGCCGATCTCTTTGACGATGGCGGCCACTATCGCGTCGCAAAGCTCGTCGATCAGGTCCTGGTTTTCGCCTTCGAGCATCACTCTCAGCTTCTTTTCCGTTCCCGAGTAGCGGACCACCACCCTGCCCCTGGAGCCGAGTTTCTCTTCCGCGTCGGCAATGGCCTTTGAAGCCTCCGCAAGCTCCGAGAGAGGGCGCTTTTCCCTGACGTTCACTCCCTTGAGGACCTGCGGGAAGGGCGTCATCACTTTGGCTAGCTCGCTTATCGGCTTTTGCTCCTCCACCATTACGGCCAGAAGCTGGAGCGCGGCGAGGGTGCCGTCGCCGGTGGTCGCGTGGTCGAGAAAGATCAGGTGGCCCGACTGCTCGCCGCCGAAGTTGTACCCCTTCTGTTTCATCCTCTCGACGACGTAGCGGTCACCGACTCCGGTTCTCTCCAGGGTTATCCCCACCTCGGAAAGCGAGCACTCCAGCCCCATGTTGCTCATTATGGTCGCGACGACGGTGTTTTTCTTGAGGCATTCGCGCTGCGAGAGCTTTCTGCCGCAGATGGCCATCACCTGGTCGCCGTCCACCTCCTTGCCCTTCTCGTCTACAACTATAAGCCGGTCGGCGTCGCCGTCGAGAGCTATGCCGATGTCGGCGCGGTGCTGCCTGACGAGGGCGGAGAGTTTCTCGGGGTAGAGGCTGCCGCACTCGCGGTTGATGTTCTCGCCGTTGGGGGTGACGCCAATCTTGAAGACCTCCGCGCCAAGTTCCTCCAGCACGTCGGGGGCGACGTGATAGGCGGCCCCGTTGGCGCAGTCCAGCGCTATGCGAAGCCCTTCGAGGGTGAGATGGTCGGGGAATTTGCTCTTGAGGTGGACTATGTACCTGCCGCAGGCGTCCTCAATCCTCCGGGCCTTGCCGATGTCGGTATCGGTGGGGCGAACGTTCAGGAGCGAATCGCTGAGGACGAGTCCTTCTATCTCTATCTCCACCTCGTCGGGAAGTTTGAAGCCGTCGTGGTCGAAAAACTTTATTCCGTTGTCAAAGAAGGGGTTGTGGGAAGCGGAGATTACAACCCCGGCGTCGGCCCTCATGCTGGAAGTGATAAAAGCTATCCCCGGCGTCGGCAGCGGCCCCACCAGCAGGATATCCACCCCCATCGAGCAGAAACCCGAAGCGAGGGCGGTCTCAAGCATATAGCCGGAAAGCCGGGTATCCTTGCCGATGACGACCCGGTGGCGCATCTTCTGCGGACGCCCCTTGAAGATGTGGGCGGCGGCGCGGCCGAGCTTCACGACGGTTTCCGAGGTCATGGGCTCGATGTTCGCCCTGCCCCTTATGCCGTCGGTTCCGAAGAGCTTTCTTCTATCCCCCATAGGGCCTCCTGAGACTGTAACCACACGCAAAAATCATTTTACCCGCCGTACCCTGACTTTTTCCGGATTGACCGACAAAACCCGCGCCCCCTCCGGCAGTTCGGCCACAACCTGCGAATAGCCTTCACCGGCTTGCGGCGGACTAACCGTAATATGTATATCTCTTGCCGAGAGCCCGGACAGTACTCCGACGTTTCCGGTTACCCGTACGTCCGCGGCCTGGGGCTCCACGACCCAGCCGCCCTCCGGCGGCGCGACCGGCACCGCGAGAAACTCCCTCTCGGCGCTCATTTTCTGCACGCGCACCTTGACGCTTACCGGGCGGTCGTCCACCCTGCGGAAGGAAGGGTCGGGGAAAACCGGCTGTACCACCTTCGTTATGCCCCCGTCGATGCCGGTGAGGTCGATGACTTCGGTGGAGAGCTCCTTGTGTATCTTCAAAATCCTCTCGGAGGCCGCAACCGTGACCTCGGGCGGGGAAACCTCGACCCCGGCGACCTCATACCCCTCCGCCGGAACTCCCTTGAACCGGGGTTTCATGGCGAGGCTCTTGTAGCCGGTCCTGTCGGCGACGATGGTGACGACGGCGGGCGAAATCGAGGTGACCTCTACTCCCCTGGGGAAGCCGAAACGCGACGGCAGTATCTCAAAGGAAGAGGTTCCCGGCTGAATCCCCTTCAGGTCCATCGTCAGTCCGTACTGCTTGGGGGAGATGGACGCCACTATCGTCCGGGGGCCCGTCACCCTCACGCTTATTGTGCCGGGCACCCTGCTGGTTATGACGAGGTCCGAGGAGAGGTTGACCAGCGACAGGGGAACGTCGAGTTCGATGTCGCTCTGCTTCTCCCCTATCACGAACATCCACAAAAGGACGGCGATGAGGAGGGATACTATCTTCAGCCCCCGGTTTTCGGTGAAAACGCGGCGCAGCGGTTCGGTGTTCACGCGGCACCCTCCTTCGGGAAAACGCGGGGTCTGGGTTTCGCCTTTCCCTTCCTCGCTTTTTCCCTCGGGCCGGGGAAGAGGCGCGCCAGGACCCTGCGCATCGATACCGCGTCGAGGTCTCTGGTTATCTTGCCGTTAAGGACGATGGAGAAGGTCCCCCTCTCCTCGCTGACGACTATGACGACCGCGTCAGTCTCCTCGGTTATCCCCATCGCCGCGCGGTGGCGCGTGCCAAGCTCCTGTTCGAGGTCGATTCTGGAGGTCAGCGGCAGTATCGCGGAGGCGAGTATTATCTTTCTCCCCCGGATGATTACCGCCCCGTCGTGGAGGGGGGAATCGGTAAGGAAGATGGAGCAAAGGAGGTCTTTTCCGAGATTCGCGTCGAGCGGTATCCCTCCCTCTATGAAGTGCTGGAGGCTGGTTTCCCTCTCTATGACGATAAGCGCCCCGGTTTTGTTCCCCGCCAGCGCCATCGAGGCCCTCACAATCTCGTCGAGGCACTCGGCGGTTTCCCCCGAATCGTTGTTGCCGCGAAGCAGGGGGTGGCGTCCCATGTGAGCCAGCCCTCTCCGTATGTCGTTCTGGAAGAGTATCACCAGGACCAGAATTATGGAGGAGAGGAAGGTGTTCAGCATCCAGCTCATGGTGACCAGCCCGAGCACCTTGCTTCCCATGTAGGTCGCGGTGATGACCACGAGGCCGAGAAGCACCTGAAAGGTTCTCGTCCCCTTTATGAGCAAAAGAATCCTGTAGATGACGAAAGCCACCAAAAGGATGTCCAGAAGGTCGATTACGCTGAAGGAAAAATGAAAATCCGACACTTCTTACCCCCGGCCCGCGTTTTTCACGGCCCAGGCCAGGTCTACGGCGCGGCGGGTTTCCCTGACATCGTGGGCGCGGATGATGTTGGCCCCCAGAAGGACCGAAAGCGAGGCGGCCGAGAGGCTTCCCTCCAGCCGCTCCTTCGGGTTTTCGATGCCCAGGACCTTTCCGATGAAGGACTTTCTGCTCGCCCCGACCAGCACAGGGAGCCCCAGGGAGGTGAATTCGGGCAGCCGCCGGAGAAGAGCGAGATTGCCGTCAACCGATTTGCCGAAACCTATGCCGGGATCGACGATAATCCGCCCGTGCGCGACTCCCGCCTCAAGGGCGAGCTTTACGCTGCCGGCAAGGCTCGCGTAAACCTCCCCGGTCAGGTCTTCATAGTGGGTGTCGGACTGCATGTCGCGGGGGACGCCCCTCATGTGCATGACAACGACGTTCGCGCCGGTTTTAGCCACGGTGGAGGCCATTTCCGGGTCGAGGCGAAGGCCGCTTACGTCGTTTACGATGGAGGCACCCGCTTCAACGGCCCTTCCGGCCACCTGGGCCTTGTAGGTATCTACCGAGATGGGGACTTTAACCCTCGGCGCGAGATACTCGACGAGGGGAAGGACTCTTTTCAGCTCTTCTTCGAGCGGGACGGCCTCGGCTCCGGGGCGGGTGGACTCCCCGCCGATGTCGAGGATGTCAGCCCCCTCGCCGACCATTTCAAGAGCGCTCGCGAGGGCGTCTTCGTAGCGGAAATTGTCGTTTCCGTCCGAAAAGGAGTCGGGCGTGACGTTGATGATGCCCATGACCGCCACCCGCTCGGAGAGGTCCAGGGTTCCGCCGGGCCACTCGATTTTAAAGGGACCCTCCTCCGCCCTGAGAAGTTCGGTCAGTTCGTCGGCAAGAACCTTTAGCCCGAAGGGCTGGGCCTTGAGCTTCTTAACGAGGTTTTTTATCTGCTTTCGGGTTCCCATGATCACGGAGGAACTTAGCTCGGCGGAACAGTTGATCACCCCCCGGGCTACCGAGGCGTCGCCGCCGACGGAGAGCATCTCCTGCTTGAGTATGTTGGCGGCGGGGGCTTTCAGCCCCTCGACCTTTATCGCCAGAAAGCGCGCCTTGTCGAGCATCCTCGCGACGCCCGCCTCGTCGGCGCGGGTCAGCGCAAGCTCTCTTTGGGCGTCTTCCCTGGTCTTTATGTCAAGCCGTCTTACCCCGAATCGCACTATCGTCTCTCCCGGAACTAGAAATTGAACTCTTCCTGCTTCGCCTCTCCTTCGGCAGTCTCGCCTCCGGCGGGAGGATTCGTTTCGCCTTTGGCGGCCGGACCGGCGGGCGAAACGCCCCTTATCAGGGATTCGACCTCCTCCGCGCCCAGAGTCTCCTTTTCGAGGAGGGCGCTGACGAGTTTCTCGACGTTTTCGCGGTTTTCGTTGATAACCCTGCGGGCGGTCTCCAGGTTCGTTTCGATGATTAATCTTATTTCCCCGTCTATGGACACCGCGGTGGCTTCGCTGAAATCCTTGTGGCTGACCAGTTCCTTGCCGAGGAATATCTGCTCCTCCTCGCGCCCGTAGGAGATCGGCCCCAGTTTGTCGCTCATGCCGTACTTGCAGACCATGCGGCGGGCGAGTTCGGTGGCCTTTTCGATGTCGTTGGAGGCTCCGGTGGAGATGTGGCCGAGGAATATCTCCTCCGCCGCGCGTCCCCCCATCGCCACGGCAATGCGGTCGTAGAGATACTCCTTTGTATAGGTGTACTTGTCGTCCGTGGGAAGCGAGAGGGTGATGCCGAGGGCGCGGCCACGGGGTATAATCGAGACCTTGTGGACCGGGTCGGCGTAGGGGAGGATTATCGCGCAGACAGCGTGGCCCGCCTCGTGATAGGCGGTGACTTTTCTCTCCTCCTCGGAGAGCGCCATCGAGCGGCGCTCGGAGCCCATCAGCACCTTGTCCTTCGCCTTCTCGAAATCCTCCATCTCCACCGCTTCCTTGTCGGCGCGGGCGGCGGCGAGAGCCGCCTCGTTGACGAGGTTTTCGAGGTCCGCGCCGGAAAAACCCGGCGTCCCCCTGGCGATTATTTCGAGGTCCACGTCCCTGGACATCGGGACGTTCTTGGAATGGACCCGAAGGATTCCCGTCCTGCCCTTGATATCCGGCTGGGGCACCACCACCTGCCTGTCGAACCTGCCGGGACGAAGGAGGGCGGGGTCGAGAACATCGGGGCGGTTGGTCGCCGCCATCAGTATAACTCCCTCGTTGGATTCAAAGCCGTCCATCTCGACCAGAAGCTGGTTCAGGGTCTGCTCGCGTTCGTCGTGGCCGCCGCCGAGGCCCGCGCCGCGGTGTCTTCCTACCGCGTCGATCTCGTCGATGAAGATGATGCAGGGCGCGTTCTTTTTCCCCTGTATGAAGAGGTCCCTGACGCGCGAAGCACCGACGCCGACGAACATCTCGACGAAATCCGAGCCGGAGATTGAAAAGAAGGGAACTCCAGCCTCCCCCGCTATCGCCTTCGCGAGCAGGGTCTTGCCTGTGCCCGGCGAGCCCATGAGGAGAACCCCCTTGGGTATCCTGCCGCCGAGCTTGGTGAACCTTTTCGGGTTTTTCAGAAACTCGACGATCTCCTGAACCTCTTCCTTGGCCTCGTCTATGCCGGCGACATCCGCGAAGGTGACCTTCGTCTCGTCCTGGCTGAGGAGCTTCGCCCTGCTCTTTCCGAAGGTCATAGCCTTGCCGCCGCCCTGCATCTGCCTCATGAAGATGAAGAAGATGGCGAAGAGCACGATCATCGGTAGCCAGTTGGCGAGGAGCATCATGAAGACGGAGGTCTCCTCCTTCGGCTCAACGGTGATGGCTACCCCCTTTTCGCGCATTATTCTGACCACGTCGGGGTCTCCGGGCGGCAGGATGGTGCGGAAAGCTGTCTTGTCGGTGTATTTGCCGGAGACCTCCTGCCCTTGAAGGCGGGCTTCGGTCACGCGCCCCTTCTCGACGGATTCTATGAAATCCGAATAGGGGACGTTTTTGGGGCCTCCCTCTATCTCTCCGAAAAACTGGTAAACCAGCATCAGAATGACGGCTATCAGCAGCCAGAGGGCTAGATTCTTGAAAACGGGCTTCATCTGCCTTGCGGGCGAACTCATCCAAACCTCACGAAAAAATCCCCGGACTTCGGGGTATTAACGAAGTGGTGCAACGTTTTGTAAACTTATTATTTTTATCACACTTTTGCGCTTCGCGCCAAAGGTCCGAGAGTCGTCTGCCTTAAAAAAGCGGCCTTCGCCACCATCCGGCGCGGAGGGCGGCGAAAACGCCGGACGGGGAGGACTCATTTTTGTCCGCCCCCAGCGCGAAGCCGGGCTCCCCCGGAGCGAAAAGGGCGGCCACGCCTTCCCTGTCCTCGGCGACCACGGCAAGGGGCCTTCGCCACCTCTCCACACGCGCTTCCATAAGGATATCCTTGACCTTTCTCCCGAAAAGCCTGTCTCCCGGCCTCCAAAGCCGAAAAACCATCTCCCCCTCCGGCCTTCCGGCGGGTAGTTCGACGCTCAGGGAGCCTGCCGGGATTACCTGCTTTTCAAAGACCCCCGCCCCCCACTCATTTGGAGCCGGTTCTCCCGAAGGGGTTTTCAGCGCGGTCTTTTTCAGCACCCAGAACCGGCCGTAGCTTCTGGCGAAGACCGCCCCGCCCGGCACGGGGGCGCGGCGGTAGGGCTTCCCCTCTTCCAGAAGGGATTCAAGCTCTTCGAGGTGGCCTGAGGAGAGCAGGGAGGTGTCTTCCTCCAGGGAGCGGAAGGCCGCGAGGTAGAGCCTTGAGCGGACCGGCAGGGGCAGGGCCGCGAGGTCCGGAGTGGAAAAGCTGTACCCCTCAGGCTCTCTTTTCGCGAGCTTTTCAAATTCTCCGAGGGCGAGAGTGGTCAGAAACTCTTCGTCGCGCCTCGCAAGGGCGCTGTAGCGCAGAATCGCGGAGTCCGCGCCGGGGCAGATATCCCTCGCCAGAGGGAGAAGCTCGCGCCGTATCCTGTTGCGGGAGTAGCGCGGAGTCCTGTTGGTCGGGTCCTCGCGGAAGGAAATATCATTTTCGGCGGCGTAGCCCTCTATTTCCGAACGCTTCACGAAAAGGAGAGGCCGGAGGTAAGGAGGCTCCCAGGGCGACATCCCGCACACCCCCCTCGGCCCCGCTCCGCGCAGGAGGCGGAAGAGGACGGTCTCCGCCTGATCGTCGGCGTGGTGGGCGAGGGCGATTGCGTCAAGCCCCCTCTCGGCACGGGTATTTTCGAGAAACCGGCGTCGAAGCTCCCTCCCGGCAGCCTGAACGTTCACGGATTTGGGGAAATCCTCGCGCGTAAGGGTCAGGAGGTGAAAGGGGACGCCGAGTTTCGCCGCCAGTTCCCTGACGAACTCCGCGTCCTTTGCGCTGTCGGCGCGAAGGCCGTGGTCCACGTGGGCCGCCTCGACCCTTATACCCGTTTCGCAAAGGAGGCGAAGGAGGGTGACCGAATCCACCCCTCCCGAGACGGCGGCCAGAATGCCCCTGCCCCCGAGACGGGCCCCTTCTACGGCCCGTGAAATTTCCTCCCGCAAATCCATTGACAACCCCGCTCCTTGGTGGCTATTATACAACGCTTTCATGAATACACCGGCTCCCGGGCCTTGTAACAACCAAACGGAGGGCATGCAAAAAATGCGTTGCCAGACAGTAAAAAAAGAAAAAGAGTGCCTTTTCTGGAGCAAGAAAGGCTGCCTTCAGGAAGCCAAGGAATGCGCCCAGATCGTCGAAAAATGCGAGGGTTGCGCCCGCGTTGAGGAATGGCCCACCGGCAAGTACTGCCACGTCTACCCGATTCCCGCGCTCCAGTGGGCAATGGGAATCTGCAATATGGCTACTCACATCAAGATCGAGGCCCAGGAAACCCAGAAGATGCTCAACCCCCTCAAGGCGAGCAAAAGAGCTTCCAAAGGCCGCTAAGCTTTACACCGGTACGTTTTCAACGGCCCGCCCCGAAGTGGCGGGCCTTTCTTTTTGCTTTTTCGGGGCGTCCGCGCCCACCATCCCGGCGCTCAGGATCAGCCTGAAGGCCTGCTCCACCGTCATTTTCAGAAGGACAAGCTCCTCCTTCGGGACCATGAGGAAAAAGCCGGAAGTGGGGTTGGGGGTGGTCGGTATGAAGATGTTGACCACCTCCTTGCCGGTGACCTCCTGAATCTCCGCGACCGAATCCCCCGTTATGAAGGCCAGCGTGTAAATGCCCTTTCGCGGGTATTCGACGAGCGCCACCCCCCTGAACTTGTCGGCCCCCTTGCCCTGCAGCTCCTCCAGCAGCTTGAAGATCGCCCCCATGAACTGCTTGGAGACCCCGTAGAGCCAGCTCACCCCCGGTATCTGGTTTAAAAGCCTCTCGTAGATCTTTACTACGATTTTCCCGAGATAGTTTGAGCTGATAAACCCGATGACGTAGATAATCGCAAGGGTGAGGAGGACGCCGAGCCCCGGCACCCGCCCCTCGAAGTAGGTGTTCGGGTTGTAGTCGGGGGGCAGAAGCGAAATCTTCGCCATCAGCGCGGTGTCGAGCCAGTTGACGAGAAAGACCGTCAGCGCTATCGGCACGAAGACCAGAAGGCCCGTCAGAAAGTGTCTTTTAATCGCGTTTTTGAGTCTGGTAAACAATCGGGCTCCCATTTTCAATTGACGTAAAAACAGTTTTCGCCGGAGGAGGAGAATATCCTTTCCCAGCGGTCTTTCCCCTCCCCAAGCTTCCTCACGAGTATAGCAGCCCGGCGGCCGGGCGATAAAGAGCCGCTTTCCCCCTCCAGACCGAGAACCCTGGCTCCCCAGGAAGTCCCGGCGAAGAGCGCGTCCTCCGGGGAGAAGCCGTAGTCGTCCACGGCGGCTGTGACTTCCTTCCAGAGGTCGAGGTCTCCCGCGCTGAGGATGCTGTCGGTGCCAAGGCCTATATTCACCCGCGCGCGGAGAAGCTCAAGGGCCGGGGCGCTTCCCACCCCGAGGTTTTTATTGGACCTGGGGCAGAGGACGACCCGCGCCCTCCTGGCCGCTATAAGGTTTACGTGGCCTTTTCCGAGCTGGACGCAGTGAACCAGCACCGTCCGATTGCCCAGAACGCCGATTTTGTCCAGCCAGTCGATGGGGTGAAGCCCCGGAGAGGGCGGAGGGTTTACCGGCGAATTGCCGAAAAGCCGCTCTGGAATCGCCCCCTTGCCGGTAAGGCAGTATTCCACCTCCTCGGGGCTCTCCGCCGCGTGGGTGAAGAGGAGTCCTTCCCGGCGCAGCGCTTTGGCGCATTCGAGATACGCCTCTTCGCAGACGGTGTAGGGCGCGTGGGCGAAGACGCCGCCCCACGAGGCGTTTCCCCCTGCTTTCCGGCCCAGGGCGTTTTCAACGGCTTTCGCAGCGCCGGAGGGATCGAGGCAGATGAGCTCGGGGGTAAAGACCACCCTCGCACCGGACTTCCCGTAACTCTTTTCTACACCCGTCGCGCTCGCCACGTCGGCTATCACCCCCTGCCCTCCCACCCGGCAAAGTTCAATCCCCTCTTTTATTCCCCGCTCGAAGTCCGCGGGCGAGGCTCTCTTCTTTTCGGCGACTACTTCGCCCAGCCAGCCGGTGAAGTCAACGTCATCCCGGATTTTGGGCAGCGCCGCCAGTTCGAGGTGGGCGTGGCAGTTCACGAGGGGGGGAAGGAGGATAGAATCGGGGAAATCCTCGACGGGTGCGCCGGGAGCGTCTTTTAAAAGGTCCTTCGCAGCCCCCACCGACGCTATCCTGCCGTCGTCGCCGAGGAGCACCCCCCCGTTTTCAATCAGCGGAGAAAAACCGGTGAAGACGAGGGGGGCGCGAAGCAGCCTCATGCCGCCGCGAGGCCGCTTCTTTTGTTCCGGCCGTCTACGTAGACGAGGTTGGGCTTCCATTTCCGGGCCTCCGCGTCTTCCATCGAGACGTAGGAGGCGATGATGATTATGTCGCCCTTCGAGGCCTTGTGGGCCGCCGCGCCATTGACGCAGATGACGCCGCTGCCGCGCTCGCCCTCGATGGCGTAGGTGGCGAAGCGGTGGCCGCTGGTCACGTTGTAAATCTGCACCTGCTCGTAGGGGAGGATTCCGGCGCCTTCCATCAGGGCGGTGTCGATGGAGATCGACCCCTCGTAGTGGAGGTCCGCCCCGGTGACGGTGGCGCGATGTATCTTCCCCTGAAGCATTCTTCTGATCATCTCTGGAGTTTCCTTCTATGCAGCGCCGGATTTAGGGCTTGTCCGTAAATAGAACCTTCGTTCTCGCATCCGGCTTTTGGCCCGCTTTTGCCGCTCATCAATCGCAAAACCTCGCCGTAGAACAACTACGCCTGCGGTTTTGCTCAGTCTTCGCGACAAAATCGCTCTCAAA